>JAADGT010000277.1:5452-23548 GCA_013152215.1 Deltaproteobacteria bacterium | reverse complement strand
CGGGACCCGTCGCTACGAGTACGACGGGGACGGGCTCCTGCTCGTGGCCGAGACGTCCACCGGCGACACGTCCCAGCTCGTCGGCACCTCGCTGGAGAACGGAGGAGAGGTGCTGTACGTCTCCCCGGAGGGCAACGAGACCCGGTACCGGACCGAGGACCTGGAGGAGGCCGGAACCCGGCTCACCCGGTACTTCCCGGGAGGACCGTCCTCGGAGGTGCTCGTGTCAAAGGACGGGCTCACAACGGACGTGACCCTGGCGGACGCGTCCCGGCTCCACGTCGAAAGGGAGGCCGACAACCGCTGGGCGGTGCTCGGCCTCCTCTCCCGCTACGTCTCGTGGCTGGCGATCGACTCCCCGGGCGGGCGCCACTTCCAGCAGCAGCGCATCCGCACGGGAGATCCGGAGGGCGGCTTCTCGGAGGACCTGATCCTGAACGGCGACGCGTTCGAGATCGACTACGCGGCTGCGGAGCGCGAGCTGCGCATCCAGGAGCCCCAGGGCGGCCGGGTGCGGATCGTGCGTCTGGACGAGAAGGGGCGTCCGGCCTACCTGAAGGACGGCGGCATGGCCGAGATCCGCGCCGAGTACGATCCGCAGAGCGGCGGCATCCACCGGTTCATCCTGGACGACGGCACCGCCCCCCGGGTGCTCGTGCTGGACCACGACGACAACGGGTACCTGGCCTCGGTCACCGATCCGGCGGGCCGCACGCTGTCGTTCCAGCGGGACGCGGCCGGGCGGGTCCTGGTCGAGACGCTGCCCGACGGCCGCCGGATCGGGTTCGCGTACGACGCCAACGGCAATCCCACCGAGGTGCAGGTCCCCACGGGCGAGACCCACCGGGCCGCCTACGACGCCCGTGATCGGTTGGCCTCGTACACCCCGCCGGAAGGGGGGGCCACCGCGTTCGCCTATGACCGCGACGGCAACCCCACCGAGCTCCGTCGGCCCGACGGGCTCCGTGCCCAGTGGGTGTACAGCCAGGGGCGGCCCGACCGGCTCCTGGTGGACACCGACACCGGCACCCCGTGGTCAGCGGACGGCGCCCGGGATGCGAACACCGCCCAACTGAAGAGCGTCACCTCCTCGGACGGGGTGGACCTCACCCTCTTCTGGGACGGGTTCCTGCGGGTGGGCGAGGCGTGGGATGGGGCGGTGAGCGGCTGGGTCCGGCTCGCGTACGACGACCTCCTGCGGGTGAACGAGATGGAGGTGCAGGGGGCCTTCGGAACCTTCTATGTGTACGGGCCCGACGGGACCCTGCGCGGCACGACCGAACTGGACGTGACCTGGGATCCGCAGACCCGGTGGACCACGGGGATCGACCTGGACGGCGTGACCACCGCCATCGAGCGCAACGCGTTCGGGGAGCGCACCCTGGTCACCACCGAGGCCGGCGGCTCCACCCTCTACCGGGCCGGGTACCAGCGGGACCTGCTGGGCCGGATCACCGTGCTCACCGAAGAGGTCCAGGGCGAGTCCGCCGAGTACCGGTACGAGTACGATGCGGCCGGCCGGCTCACCCGCGTGCTCCGGAACGGTTCGGTGTGGGCCGAGTACGAGTACGACGCCAACGGCAACCGCACCCGCACCGTGGACGACCGGGGCGAACGGAGCGCCTCCTACACCACCGGCGACCGGCTGGCCTCGTACGGCCCGGCAACCTACGAGCACGGGGCCTGGGGCCAACGCACGGCCCGGACCGCCGCCGGCCAGACCACCCGGTACGCCTACGACGCCCTGGGGCGGCTGCGACGGGTCACCCTGCCGGACGGCACCGAGATCGCCTACCTGTACGACGGCCTGGGCCGCCGGGTGGGCAAGCGGCGGGACGGCGCCCTGGTCCAAGGGTTCCTGTATGCGGGCAACCGCGTCGTGGCCGAGGTGGGCTCCGACGGCAGCGTGCGCAGCGTGTTCGTGTACGCCACCCGGGCCAACGTGCCCGACTACCTGGTGCGCGACGGCGTGGCGTACCGGATCGTGGCCGACTCGCGCGGGAGCCCCCGTCTGGTGGTGAACACCCGGACGAACGAGGTGGTCCAGCGGATCGACTACGACCCGTGGGGCCGCGTCCTGCAGGACACGAACCCCGGGTTCCAGCCGTTCGGGTTCGCCGGCGGGGTGTACGATCCGGACACCGGGCTGGTCCACATGGGGCTCCGGGACTACGATCCCGAGACCGGCCGTTTCCTCGCGAGGGACCCGTTCCTGTTCGCGGGTGGCTCCGCCAACCTCTACGCCTACGTGCTGAACGACCCGGTGAACTACATCGACCTGTGGGGCACCAAGGACTGGCTGAGCAAGGTGGCCGACATCGCGGCCGGCATCGGGGATGCGGCGCTGAGCTTCGTCACCCTGGGGCTCTGGAAGGACGCCGGCTCCGACATCCGCCGGGCGCTCGGCCTGGAGCGGGTGGTGGACCCGTGCAGCGACCTGTACCAGGGCGCGCGCAAGGGGTTCGATTTCACCCTGGGCGTGGTGAGCCTGGCCGCGGGGGGCGTCAAGGGCGACATCGACACCGTACTCGAGTACGGCCGCCGGGGGGTCCGGGAGTTCTTCCAAGAAAAAGGCTGGGAAGAGGCCGGAAGCTTCGTCGTGGGCTGGGCCTCCGGGGTGACCCAGTCCGCCTCTTCCCTGGCCCAGTGAGGTGCGAAAGGGCCTCAGGGCGTGGAACGGGCGACCGGACACCCCTCGTCCACCACCCCGTCGCAGTCGTTGTCCAGCCCGTCGCACGAGACCTCGGGAAGCTCGTAGCCGGGTACCCCGCTGTAGTCGTCGAGCCACCCGAGCGCGCCCTTGCACGTCTTGACCGTGCCGGCGCACACTCCGGCCTGCTTGGCGGCCAGCGGGGCGACCAGGGGCAGGTCCACCAGGCCGTCCAGGTCGTTGTCCCGTCCGTCGCAGCTCACCTCCAGCTCTTCGTACCCTTCCAGTTGGGTCTTGTCCTCGAACCACTCCGCGGACGGGTTCTCGACCGGGATCGGACACACGTAGGCGAGGAGGTAGTCGTTCGCCTCCCCCAACATCAGGAGGTCGTCGTAGTTGTTGATGCCGAACGCGATCGCCGTCACGTCCAGGGTGCGGCCTCCAGCGTCCTTGAAGCTCAATTCATGGGTGATCCCGTTGGCGTACAGGTAAGGCTTGACCCTCGTCGACCCGACGATGTGACCGAAATCGTTCAGTCTTCTTTCATATTGTTTGTACGGTCCCACATTGAACGCCTCTGGAAGAAGGCCAAGATCCAACGGTTCGTTCATTGAAAGATCGTATACGAACTCCAAATCTCTTTCAACACCAAGGATCATGGTTCCAACATTGTTCACTTCCTTCATAAAAGAAAATACACCTGACGTGCAATGAGGATTGTAGCTAGGGTCAAGAAATGGGTACTGAAAAGAGTCTCCGTTATATACAAATGCATGTGTCTCATCGTATATGTACGAACAGCCGGTCGGAGGGTCGTCGGCATACGAGCCCATCCAGTTCACATAACCAACCACCACTCCGTCATTGTTCACGGCCTGTGGGATGGTGAGCGACGATTGCTGAGATGGCACGTTGAAAGGCGGATCAGATTGAAAAGTAGTCACGGAACAGGACTCCGGGTCAAAGAGAAAACCTTTTACCTGATATTCATAGGTTGTCCCTTCAACGGAACCAACGATCTTCCAGTCGTCGCTGAAGTCTGTAACGCGGAGTAACGTGTCGGCGTCCGAAAGGTCGATGTTGCAATTTGCCGCCAACTCCTCGATCTTCTCCGTGATCTGCGAAGGCGCCATCACCACCCGCTGGTCCGTAAGGAGAGGCCAAGGGTAGTAGTCGGTGGTGACGTCCGGGTCATAGGGAGCGTACGGAACGGGGATGGCGAGCTTGGCCACCGTGTACCCGGTGGGCACCTCCTCCACGGTCACGGGCACGGTCGTCTCGTACCGGGTGACCACGTTGTCCACCTCCACCGTGATCTCGGCCTCCCCCTTGGCCACGGCCACCACGAGGCCGGTGACGTCCACCGTGGCCACCGCTTCGTTCGAGCTGGCGAAGCCGACCCGGTGCCCGGCCAGGGCCGTCGCCACGACGGGCGCGAGTTTGAGCGCGTTGGAAGGCAGCAGTTCCACGGCGTTGGGGAGGGGTTGGTGGATGCACACGGCCGGCGGGTCCACGACCACGCAGTGCTCCCGCACCTCCACCGTGGCGTTCGCCTCCAGGGTCCCGACCGCTGCGATGATCGCCGCGGGCCCGTCGCCCCGGGCGGCGACCACGCCCGTGGGGTCCACCGCGGCCACGGTCTCGTCGCTGCTCGACCACTCCAGGGCCGAGAAGTCCACCGGCGTGGACGCGATCACGCTCAGTTTCGCCGTCCGGCCGCGCTCCACGCACAGCTCCCGGGGGGTGACGATCAGCTCGACGTCGTCGTTGTCCGCCTCGGTCGCCTGCACGTCCACGCCGGCGATGCGCCCCCCGGCGTCGGAGACCCGCACCGTGGCCACGCCGTTTGCGACGTCCCCGTCGTCCTCGGCCGCGCGGAGCACCACGGTTTTTTCCCGGTCCCAGTCGTCCGGGGTGAAGGACAGCGTCGCGCCGGAGGCCACCGTGACGTCCGTGTCCCCGAAGACGCGGATCACCGACACCGAGACGGCCTCGCCGGGCCGGCTGGTCAGCCGGACCGTGAACGAGGCCGTGCCGCCCTCGGGCACCGTGAGGGCGGTGGTGCTGAGCACGAACTGCTGGAGGTCGTTGTCGGCCTCCCGGGCCGGCAGGGTGCGGGCCTCGACCAGGGGCGAGTCCGAAGACAGGAGGATCGCCGCCTGCCCGTTCTCCGCGTCGTCGTCCTCGGCCGCCGCCAGGGTGACGGTCTGGTACTCCGACCAGTTCTCCGCATCGAACACAAGGCTCCCCCCCTGGACCACCGTGATGTCCGGATCGCCGCCGTCCGGGCCCACGGTGAGCGTGAGGGTGCCCACGTCCTCGGGCACGGGGGCGCTGAGCCGGACCCCGAACGACACCGTGCCCCCCTCCGGAACGCTCACATCCTCCCGGTCGGTGACCACCTCGATCGGGAGCACCCGGACCGGCAGCTCCCGGGTGATCCGGCAGTCCACGGTCACGACGAGGGTCGCGGTGCCCGGCTTGCCGGCCACCACGTGGAACCGGTCGTTGTCGGTCTCGATCGCGCTCGCCGCGGCCACGTCCGGGTCCGACGAGGGCACCTCGCGGATGCTGTAGAACTCGAGGTCCCGGCCCGCGGCGTCCAGGATCCTCACGGACACCACGGCCCCGGCCCCCGGCTGGAGCTCCAGCTCCTCCGGCTCGATCACGATCCTGCCCACGCTCTCCTCCTGGAGTTCGTAGGTCTCGGTGGGCTGGCCGTCGCAGTCCAGGTACTGGACGCTGCCCCGGATCAACTGGTTGAAGCACCCTTCGGGACCGTCCTCCCGGACGACGTCGAGGGCCTCCTCCTGGGCCCGGATGCGACAGCACCGGCACGGGTCGTCGAAGCAGTCCGACTCCTTCCGGAGCTTCTCGATGCCGGCGGCCACCAGCACCCGCTCGTCCGAGGGGAGCTCGTCCAGATTGAAGAGAATGACCTCGTTGTTCTCGCAGTCGAACTGGACGTACTTGGTCGCCGGGTTGGGGAGGTCGGCCGCGCGCCGTCCCGCGGAGCCTTCGGGGACCGCCGAAGTGTCCACCGTGTACAGCCCGTTCTCCGGGTCGACGACCAGGAGGAAGGGCAGGGCGGTCGGGGGCAGGTCTCCATCGAGGGGCAGGGCCAGGGTGATCGGCTGCGCAAAGGAGAGGGCCGGGCCCAGGACCTGCACCGCGGCGAGCACGGCCTTGCCCGCATCCCCATAGGCCGCGAGGGTGGGGGCCACCTCCGCCCCGGGCACCGCGCGCAGGGCGATCTCGGTGTCCTGCCCCACCGCGCCGGCCGGCACGGTGAGCCGGATGCCGTTCGCCAGCCGGTACTCGCCGCCGTCCCGGCCGACCGTGACGCTCTCGAACGGGGAGCCGGGCGCAGGGGCAGGCGGGTCCGCGGGCGTGCTGCCGCCGCGCCCACAACCGGCAAGGGATGCTGCGAGAAACATCGCGACCAGGAACGACACGCCTCCGGTTCGCATCATTAATCTTCCTCTCCCCCGCCTCCTTGAAAAAGGATAACGGGGGCGGGACACCGGGGCCGTCAAGATCGGCGCGGCCCCCTCCCCTGAGCAAACGGGCTCGAAGCAGCACCCCGTGAGCCCGAGGCGAGGAAGCCGACCGGAGGCAAATATGACAGATGGGAGGTTACATCGAGGTTACAGACGTTCGCCCGCACACGGTTTCATCGTGCCGGCGCCCAGCCTGCTCGGCTCTCGAGAGGACGAGTTTTTTTTCTGTACTCCCTGGTCAAACCATTCCTTCGTGGATGATGAAGCGGATCACCTCGTCCATCCCGTGGCCTGCTTTGAGGTTCGTGAAGACGAACGGCCTCTCTCCCCTCATCCGAGCCGCGTCGCGCTCCATTACCTCCAGTGAGGCACCAACGTGAGGGGCGAGGTCGATCTTGTTGATCACCAACAGATCGGATTTCGTGATCCCAGGCCCCCCTTTGCGCGGAATCTTGTCGCCGGCGGCAACGTCGATCACGTAAATCGTCAGATCAACCAGTTCGGGGCTGAAGGTCGCGCTGAGGTTGTCTCCCCCGCTTTCCACTAAGATCAGGTCCAACTCAGGAAATCGCTGGATGAGTTGCTCCACCGCAGTCATGTTCATGGAGGCGTCTTCACGAATCGCGGTGTGGGGGCACCCTCCCGTCTCCACACCGATGATGCGAGCCTCGGGCAAGACCTGGTTGCGGATCAGGAACTGGGCGTCCTCGCGCGTGTAGATGTCGTTCGTGACGACCGCAACCTGGTGAGTGTCACGAAGCCTCTTGCAGATCGCCTCGACCAGAGCGGTCTTCCCGGATCCCACCGGCCCGCCGATCCCTAAGCGCAAGGGCTGGTTCTGCGTGTTCATCCTTCGACCCTCCGTCTTGGGGCTTCAAGATCGAAACAGACGTGAGTACTGGGTCTCGTGGAGGGCGCTGGCCATGGCCACACCCGGCAACAGGGCACCGATCTCGTCGTCCCCCAGCGCCAGTCCCACCCTCGCGGCTTCGGGAATGGCTTCTACGGCACAGCACAGGATCCTCTGACCCGCCGTCTGGCCCAAAGGGACCAGTTTCACCGCCGCCCCCACCTGGTTGGACGTCCATCCCCACAAGTACCCCGCGACCGCATCGGCCATAGGGATCTCCCACCGTACGGCCGCCAGGGAGAACAACGTGGCGAAGGTCACATGGGGATCGGCGATCCAGCTCTCGGCCTCGCCGATGCCGAGAAGGGTCAACAGACGGGCCAACGCCCCTCCAAGGGCCTGTTCCTCCGCCTGCAGCTCGTGGGTCTCGCGGTTCGCATGTAAGACGCGGCTCCAGTACGAGACCGAGGACGGGTCCGGCTCGGTCCAGGCCCCATACATCCGGGCCAGGACCGGGACGTCCACCCGCGAGAGGGAGCGGGTGAGAAGGCCGAGGATCCAGTCGGAAGCATCGCTTTCCGTTTTCACCCAGCCCGCCGACACCGCCCATTCGAGCCCTTGCGAGTAGGCATAGGCGCCGACCGGCAGGGCAGGGCTCGTGAGCTGCAACAGCCGCAGCAAGCCGGGGGTTCCAAGCCGTTCCGAACTACCGGCGGCCGGAGGGGTCTGAGCGGTTCGAAGCCTCATGGCTGTGGCCCTCGGCAGCGACGGCGACGTGCGCGTGGTCGGGCGCATAGGGTCCGGGCTCGGGGTCGAACGGCGCCCGCTCCCGAACGATCTTCAGGCCGAGCTTCTTCACCAGCTCGTCCAGTACGTGATCACGCCCGTAACGGATCCATCGGTCCCGGATCTGCAAGGGCACATGGCGGTTGCCCAGGTGATAGCAGGCCCTCGCCAGGAGCAAGGGGTCGTCGGTATGCGCGGTTGAGACGTCTTCCGGCGCAGCCAACACCCGGATCACCGAGCCGTTCTCCGCTTGGAGAAGGTCGCCGTGGCGCAGCATCCGCCCCCTCGGCAGGAGAAGGGCCACCTCCTGTCCGTTGTCCAGGCGGGCACGCTGGCGGCTCCTTTGGCGGAGCGCGAAGGGCAAGGTGAGAGTGGCGTCCGGTTTCGCTGCCTCTCCCACCCACTGGGTCACGCGGAGCATGGCGTCCTCAGAACAGGAAGTATCGCTGTGCCAGCGGGAGCTCTGCCGCTGGCTCGCAGGTCAGATGCACGCCGTCGGCCCTCACCTCATAGGTCTGGGGGTCCACCTCGATGCGGGGCAGGGCGTAGTTGTGAATGAGGTCCGACTTGCGCACCCCCCGCGTGCTCCGTACCGCAACCAGGCGCTTCTGAAGGCCAAGCCGCTCCCCCATCCCGGCCTCCAGGGCCGCACGGGAGACAAACGTCACACTGGTCTCGGACCGGGCCCGGCCCAGGGCCCCGAACATCCGGCGGTAGTGCACCGGCTGGGGGGTGGGGATGGAGGCGTTGGGATCGCCCATGGGCGCGGCCACGATCATGCCGCCCTTGATCACGAGGGCGGGTTTGGCACCGAAGAACGGGGGGCGCCACAGGACGATGTCGGCGAGCTTGCCCGGCTCGATGGAGCCCACCTCGTGGCCGATGCCGTGGACGATGGCGGGGTTGATGGTGTACTTGGCGACGTAGCGTTTCACCCGGAAGTTGTCGTTGCGGGAGTCGTCCTCGGGCAAGGGCCCCCGCTGCACCTTCATCTTGTGGGCGGTTTGCCAGGTGCGGAGGATGACCTCGCCGACGCGGCCCATGGCTTGGGAGTCGGAGGCGATCATGCTGAACGCGCCGAGGTCGTGCAGGATGTCCTCGGCCGCGATGGTCTCGCGCCGGATCCGGGACTCGGCAAACGCCACGTCCTCGGGGATTCCGGGGTCGAGGTGATGGCACACCATCAACATGTCCAGGTGCTCGTCCACGGTGTTTACCGTGTACGGGCGCGTGGGGTTGGTCGAGGAGGGCAGCACGTTGGGTTCCCCGCAGAGCCTGATGATATCCGGAGCGTGCCCGCCGCCCGCTCCTTCGGTGTGGTAGGCGTGGATCGTGCGCCCCCGGAACGCCGCCACGGTGTCTTCCACAAAGCCCGACTCGTTGAGGGTGTCGGTGTGGATGGCCACCTGGATGTCGAACCTCTCCGCCACGGCAAGGCAGTTGTCGATGGCCGCCGGCGTGGTCCCCCAGTCTTCGTGAAGCTTGAGGCCCATGGCCCCGGCCTCGATCTGCTCCTCCAGGGCATCGGGCAAGCTGGCGTTCCCCTTGCCGAAGAGCCCGAAGTTCAGGGGCAGAACATCCACCGCCTGGAGCATGCGGTGGATGTTCCAAGGGCCGGGGGTACAGGTCGTGGCGTTGGTTCCGGCGGCCGGTCCGGTGCCACCGCCCAGCATGGTGGTGACGCCCGACATCAGAGCGTCCTGGGCCTGCTGGGGGCAGATGAAGTGGATGTGGGCGTCGATCGCCCCCGCGGTGGCGATCAGGCCCTCTCCCGCGATCACTTCGGTGCCGGGGCCGATGACCAGGTCCACGTTCGGCTGGACGTCGGGATTGCCGGCCTTGCCGATCCCGAGGATGCGGCCCCCTTTGAGACCGATGTCCGCCTTGACGATGCCCCAGTGGTCGAGGATGAGGGCGTTCGTGATCACCGTGTCCACGGCGCGGGCGGACGATTGCTGACTCTGCCCCATTCCGTCGCGGATCACCTTTCCGCCGCCGAACTTGACCTCCTCGCCGTAAACGGTGTGGTCTTCCTCGACCTCGATCCACAGGTCCGTGTCGCCCAGGCGCACCCGGTCACCCACGGTGGGACCGTAGATCTCCGCATAGGCCCGGCGGCTGATCCTTTTCATCGTTCGTCCTCCAGTGCGCCCATCACCTTGCCGTTGAACCCGTACACGCGCCGTGCGCCAGCGTACTCGACCAGCTCCACCTCCCGCTGCTGCCCCGGTTCGAAGCGCACGGCCGTGCCCGCGGGGAGGTTGAGCCGGAACCCGAACGCGGCCTGCCGATCGAAACGCAGCGCGCGGTTGACCTCGTAGAAGTGGAAGTGGGAGCCCACCTGGATCGGCCGGTCCCCGGTGTTGACCACGACCAGGCGCCGTGTCCTGCGGTCCGCGTTCAGCACGACGTGTCCATCTGGGGTTAGGATCTCTCCGGGCTTCATCAGGACCTCCTCACCGAATCGGGGCATGCACGGTGACCAGCTTGGTCCCGTCAGGAAAGGTGGCTTCCACCTGCACCTCGGTGATCATCGAAGGCACCCCGTCCATTACGTCCTCCCGGGTGAGCAGGGTGGTCCCGTAGTCCATGAGCTCCGCCACGCTGCGACCCTCACGGGCACCTTCCATGATGGCCGCTGAGATGTACGCCACCGCTTCGGGGTAGTTCAGCTTAAGGCCCCGGGCCCTGCGGCGTTCAGCGACCAGCGCGGCGGTGAAGATCAGGAGTTTGTCCTTCTCTCGCGGTGAAAGCTCCATGGTCTGCCTCCTTGGAGATTTTCATGCCTTCTCGCGCAAGCCGGCTCAGGTGCTCCAGATACGAGGGGCGCACGCCTGGCGCCCCGCGAAGATCGGCCGCAGGACCTCCCAGGCTCTCACAAAGCATCGGCGCGCCCGTTCGGCGTGGTGCCCGAGGTACCGGCACACCAGGACCCCCTTGAGCTGCGTGACGCTGGCCAGTTCCTCCTCCGCGGGGGGGGGCAGCACCGCTCGAACCCGCTCCACGGCCCCGGAATGGTTCGTGACGCAGAACAAACTTCCCACCACCGTATGCCCCCCCATGCCCCAAGGGGCTCGGAGGGCTTTTGGGTCCTCTGCGAACCAGGTCCGCTCCAGCACCAAGGGAGAGCCGTCGCGCCAGATCTCGAAGCTCTGGAGGCAGCTCCCCTGCACGAAAGGGGCGCCGGACGCCGGCAGCCCCACACACAGGATCTCCCACCCCAGGAACCCCGCATCGCCGACGAGGTCGACGCGGGTGTGCAGATCGGCGCGGGCCCCGCTGAACAGAATGGTCTCCTGGGGAAGCCACTCGAGCACGCTTCCCGGGTCGAGCCGAAGTCGCTGCTCTTGGCTGGCACGGGGGCCGCCGCTCCGGTACACCTTGGTTGCGGCCGGGGTGGTGACCAGGGCCTGCGCCCCCTCCCTGGTCTTGATGTCGATCCGAAGTCGATCCCCCGCCACCACCCCTCCGGGCGGGTGCAGCAGATACACATGACAGGCCCCCCCGGCCTCGGGGTGGAAGGGACGCTGCACCAAGAGGGGCCCCCGATGGCGGCTGCGCCCCAAGATCGTCTGACCGCCCGCCCGGGCGAACTCCAAGGCGAGCTCCGCCTGCCATCCTGTGTCTGCCGAAGGGTGTCGCAATGCCGGAGGTGCCTCCTCGCCTTCTCCATGGACGCCGGATCCCCTGCCGCGGTCGGTCTCAAACAGTGAGGTATCGCTGGATCAGGTGCTCGTCGAGCCCTTCGATCGGGCCGCTCGCCACGGTCCTCCCCTTCTCCATGATGACGAAGTCCCGAGCCACACGCCGTGCGAACGGAAGCTTCTGCTCCACCAGCAACACGGTCATGTTCCGCTCCCGGTTCAGGTGCATGATGACGTCGCCGATCTCGTGGACGATGTTGGGCTGAATCCCTTCGGTGGGCTCGTCCAGGATCAGGAACTTCGGGTCGATCACGAGCGCCCGTGCGATCGCCAGTTGTTGCTGCTGCCCCCCGGAGAGGTCTCCCCCCCGGCGGTGCCGCATCTTCCGGAGCGCAGGGAACAGCTCGAAGACGGACCCGGGAACCTCCCGCAACCCGTCCCGGCGGGCACCGAGCCCCACCCGTAGGTTCTCTTCCACCGTGAGCTGGGGGAATATCTCCCGTCCCTGGGGGACATACCCGATCCCGAGACGGGCCCGGATCTCGGGGGGCTGTCCCGAAAGTTCATGGCCCTCGAACACGATGCTGCCGGACCGGATCGGGAGAAGACCCATCACGGTTTTGAGAAGCGTGGTCTTGCCCACGCCGTTGCGCCCCACGAGACAGGTGCAGGAGCCCTCCGGCACCTTCAACCGAAGGTCCCAGAGGATGTGACTTCCGCCGTAGTACTGATGGAGACCGCTGATCTCGAGCACCCTCACCCCCCTAGATATACCTCGATCACGCGGGGATCGTTTTGCACGGCTTCCATGGAGCCTTCGGCCAGCACTCGGCCCTCGTGCAGCACGGTGACCCGGCGGGAGATGGTGCGCACGAACTCCATGTCGTGCTCCACCACCACCACGGTCCGCTCGCCAGCGAGGGAGGTGAGCAGCTCAGCCGTGCGCTCCGTCTCCCTTGACGTCATTCCGGCCACCGGCTCGTCCAGCAGAAGCACGCGCGGATCCTGTACGAGCAACATGCCGATCTCGAGCCACTGCTTCTGCCCATGGGAGAGAAGCCCGGCCCGGGCGTGCACGCTTTCGGTCAACCCCACGATCTCAAGCACCTCCTCGATGCGGTCCCGCTCCTCCCCGCTCAGCCGGGCGAACAGGCTGTGCCAGACCCCTTTGTTCCCCCGCAGGGCGAGCTCAAGGTTCTCGAAAACGCTGTGGTGCTCGAACACCGTGGGTGTCTGGAACTTGCGGCCGATGCCCGCCTGGGCGATCTGCGTTTCGGTGAGCCGGGTGAGGTCCACGGTCTGCCCGAAGAAGACGGTGCCGGCGTCCGGACGGGTCTTCCCCGTGACGACGTCCATGAAGGTGGTCTTGCCCGCCCCGTTGGGGCCGATGACGCACCGCAGTTCGCCGTCCTCGATGTAGAGGTTCAGGTCGTCGAGCGCCTTGAACCCGTCGAAGCTCACCGTGAGCCCCTCCACATAGAGGATGATGCCGTGGCTGGTGTCCGGCCCCCCCCTCCGGACCACCGGGACCCGGGCCTCGGACTCGCGGCTGTGGCCACCCAGCCCCACACCTACCGGTTCGACGTGCATGAGCCTCCACCTTTGGAAAAGCGTTGGAGGAATCCGACGACTCCCCGCGGGAAGAAGAGGGTCACCCCGATGAACAGTGCGCCCAGAACGTACAACCACAGCTCGGGGAACACGACGGTGAACCAGCTCTTGATCCCGTTGACCAACATTGCCCCGGTCAGGGCCCCGACGAGGGTTCCCCTGCCCCCCACGGCGACCCATATCGCCATCTCGATGGATCCGGCGGGCTGCATTTCGCTGGGGTTGATGATGCCGATCTGGGGCACGTACAGGGCTCCGGCGAGGCCGCACAGCACCGCCGACAGGGTCCAGACGAAGAGCTTGTAGTGGAGCGGGTTGTAGCCGGAGAACATGACCCGGCTTTCGGCGTCGCGTATGGCAGCGAGTACCCGGCCGAGCTTGGAGGTGACGACGTACCGGCAGAGGAGGTACGTGAGCAGGAGACACACGGCGGTCACGATGTACAGCCCCAGCTTGGTGGCGGGATCCTGCAAAGAGAATCCCAGGATCCGCTTGAAGTCGGTGAGGCCGTTGTTCCCGCCGAAGCCCGTCTCGTTTCGAAAGAACAGAAGCATCAGGGCGTAGGTCATCGCCTGGGTGATGATCGAGAAGTAAACCCCTTTGATCCTCGACCGGAACGCGAAGTAGCCAAAGACGTAGGCCAGCAGAGCCGGCACCGCCAACGCCATGATCATGGCGAACCAGAACCGGTCGAACCCGTACCAGAACCAAGGAAGCTCCTTCCAGTCGAGGAACACCATGAAGTCCGGGAGCTGACTTCGGTAGACCCCCTCCCCTGCCATGGCGCGCATGAGATGCATCCCCATGGCGTATCCCCCCAGGGCGAAGAACACCCCGTGCCCCAGGCTGAGGATTCCCGTGAATCCCCAGATGAGGTCCATGGCCAAGGCCACCATGGCGTAACAGAGGAACTTTCCGAGGAGCATGACCACGTAGTCGGGAATGTGCAGCCACGTGTCGGGCGGGGGGACAATGTTGAGGGCTGGAACCCCTATCACACCGATGGCCCCAACCAAGGCCGTGGTGAGCCACCCCCGCCTCGAGTGCATGGCCGCGAGGCGATCGAGCCAAGGTCCCATCATCTCAACCTTCTGCCGTCCGGCCCTTGAGGGCGAACATTCCCTGGGGACGCTTCTGGATGAACAGGATGATGAACACCAGAACCAAAATCTTTCCAAGGACGGCGCCGGTGTACGGTTCGAGGAACTTGTTCACGACGCCCAGGCAAAGGGCTCCCCACACGGCGCCCGCGATCTTTCCGACTCCCCCCAGGACCACCACCATGAAGGAGTCCACGATGTACGCTTGACCGAGCTCCGGGCCGACGTTGCCGATCTGAGACAAGGCCACCCCGCCCAGCCCCGCGATGCCGGAGCCGAGCCCGAACGTCCACATGTCCACCCGAGACACCGGCACCCCCATGCACGCGGCCATGGACCGGTTTTGGGTCACGGCACGCACCCTCAGGCCGAGCGGGGTGCGGCGGAGGAGAACCCACACGAGGGCCACCGCGAAAAACACGAACAGCACGATAGCGGCGCGGTTGTAGGTCAACACGAACCCCTGCATCACCTCGGCCCCCCCTGACAGCCAGGCTGGGTTCGCCACCTCCACGTTTTGGGCGCCGAACGCCAGCCGCACCGTCTGGATCAGGAGCAGGCTGATGCCCCAGGTTGCCAGCAGGGTTTCCAGGGGGCGGCCGTAAAGATGCCGGAGAATACATCGTTCCAGGACCATCCCCATCACGGCCGACACGCCGAAGGCCACCGGCACCGCGGCCACGAGGTACCAGTCGAACCACTCCGGCAGGTACGACCGGAACAGGTTCTGGGTCAGGAAGGTGGCGTAGGCACCCAGCATGAGCATCTCGCCGTGGGCCATGTTGATCACGCCCATCAGGCCGAACGTGATGGCCAGCCCCAGAGCCGCCAGAAGAAGCACGCTGCCGAGGCTCACCCCGTAGAACAGGTTCCGAGCAAGGGACACGAGGGCCAGCCTCCGGTCGATGGAACGGAGGGCCTCGGCGGCTGCAGCACGTACTTCCGGGTCCGGCTCCGCTGTGAACTCGCCGGACTCGTTCGTCTGGAGCATCCGCGCGAGCCTTGCCCTCACGTTCGCGTTGGCAGAGGCGCCGAGGGTACGGACGGCAGAGATCCGGCGGACGGGATCTGGGCTGTCGATCTCGATCAGGGCCAATGCCAACCGCAGCGCCTGGCGTACCTTGCCGTCCCGTTCGGTCTCCAGCGCGGAGCGGATGGCTCCGGCAGCGCCCGAGCGGGGACGTTTGACCATCTCCTTGGCGGCGGCCAACCGCACCCCCGGGTCGGGTGAGGAGAGCTGGAGCCTCGCGATCACGGGGAGCAACGTCCGGCGGATCCGGTTGTTGATGACAGGGGAGCGCAAGCGCTGCCCCGCCACCGGTACCTCCTCGCCGGTGAGGGCATCCCGGGCAAGGGTTCCGTCGTCGGCAAGGATCAACACGCGGTCCTGCTCGTCGACGCGCAGCTTTCTGTCGCGGAGGGCCTCGAGGGCGGGAAGGGCTGCCGGGTCCCCCGCTCTCCCTAGGTCTTTGATCGAGCGCAAAATGGTCTTGCGGCTCTTCGACCCGAGCCCCCGTAAAGCTTCCTCAAGGCCGGTGGCGCGGGCCGGGGTGCCGGCGAGGCATGCGAGAGACACGATCAGGGCGGCAAGGCCCAAAGATGCGACTTTGATAGAAGGCATGGTCCGCTGTGTCAGGTCTGTTTCCGGCGCCTCCCTCCGGGAAGGTGGGAGGCGCCGGAAGGGGGTCATTTGTACTTCGGCTCCGTGCAGTTGCCGCACACCCAGGGATAGGTCCAGTCGGCCACCTTCGTGGCGCTGTCGGGCAGGTACGGGCTCCACGGCTCTGCGCGGATGGGACCGTCGGTCTGCCATACGATGTCGAACTGACCGTCTTCCCGGATCTCGCCGATGAATACGGGCTTGTGGAGGTGATGGTTCTTCGGGTCCATCCGGATCTCGTACCCTGAGGGGGCCTTGAACTTCTGATAGCCCATGGCCTGCCGGACCGCGTCCACGTCAGTGGTCCCCGCCTGGAGCACGGCCTGCGCCCACATCTTGATACCGATGTAAGTGGCCTCCATGGGGTCGTTCGTCACCCGTTTGTCTCCGCCGGGAAGATTGTGTCTCTTGACGTATGACTTCCACTTTTTCACGAACTCCCGGTTCTCCGGGGTGTCGATGGACATGAAGTAGTTCCAGGCCGCGAGATGGCCGACGAGGGGAGCCGTGTCGATGCCCCGCAGCTCTTCTTCGCCCACGGAGAAGGCGATGACGGGGATGTCCTCGGCCCGCACCCCCTGGTTCGCCAGCTCTTTGTAGAAGGGCACGTTCGAGTCACCGTTGATGGTAGAGATGACGGCCGTCGGTTTGGCAGCGGCAAACCTTTTGATGTTTGCCACAATGGTCTGATAGTCGCTGTGCCCGAAGGGGGTATAGATTTCCATGATGTCGTCGTCGCTCACGCCCTTCTGGTGCAGGAAGGCGCGCAGAATCTTGTTGGTGGTACGTGGGTACACATAGTCGGTGCCGAGCAGCACGAACCGTTTCGCACCTCCGCCCTCCTCGCTCATGAGGTACTCAACAGCCGGAATTGCCTGTTGATTGGGGGCTGCACCGGTGTAAAAGACATTGTATGAACACTCTTCCCCTTCGTATTGAACAGGGTAGAACAAGAGCGCGTTGAGCTCCTCGAATACTGGAAGCACGGATTTCCTGGAGACTGAGGTCCAGCAGCCGAATACGACGGCGACCTTGTGTTTTTCGATTAATTCCCTGGCTTTTTCGGCGAATAGAGGCCAGTTGGAGGCCGGGTCCACCACGATCGGTTCGATCTTTTTTCCAAGCAGCCCCCCCGCCGCGTTGATCTCTTCTATGGCCATCAGGGCGACGTCCTTTAGAGACGTCTCGCTGATGGCCATGGTTCCGGAGAGAGAGTGAAGGATGCCCACCTTGATGACGTCCTCCGCCCTGGCTCCATGAGACGGTCCAACCAAAATCGCACCGAGTGTTGCAGCGGCGACCATGGTCTTGAGCCATCTGCTCCGTTTCATCCGCCTTCCTCCTTTTTCTGCTTGGGTCGTGGGGCCGGCGTAGGTACCGGCATGAATGGCTGCGGGGGGGCTGCTCAACCCCTTCGGACCGGGCCCCGACAACGGGTCCCCTCTGGGGGGTCCCAGAGGCGAGGAGCCGCCTTGGATACGCCCCCGCTGGGGGGCTCCCGGGGCGGCAGAAAGGGGTCGGGTCCGACGAGTCGTCGGGGCAGTACTCAAAGGGTGTGCCAGAGGATGGCGGTGGCCGGTTTTTTGTCGTAACTATGTGAAATATATTGCGATTCGATCGGTAGGTGAGGAGGAAGAGAACGAGGGGAAGGAAGCGCTGTTGTCACAAAATTGTAGCATATTGTTTAATTTGGCCAAAAAAAGGAGGGCCGCGCTTCTGTGGCACAATTTTGTCGCAGACTGGTTTCCTCAGGACGTTTTGGGGTTGTTGGGTGCCCAGCCTCGCGTCGCTCGACGAGCCGTCCCGTGCGCCTGCGTCCCTCTGGGCTCGTGCCTGCCCCCGGCCTGGCGCACGCTCAGCGGTCTCGCGACGAGCGCTCTAGGAAACGTTCCGGCCCTGCCAGACTCTTGGAGGCTGGCTGTGTGGGGTTGATGCTTCCGGCGGCAAGGAGTGTTTGCCCGTGCACAGCGCGTGATCGCGATCTGCGGCCAGGGGGGGCTGGCCCGAGGTCCCGGGTGGTCCGCACGGCAAGGATGGGGGCGAAGGGGCGGGAGGGCTGTGACAAATATGTGCTGGGAAGTTGTGTAGTCTCGATAGTGTTTTGGTCGGTCTAGGGGCGGACGTTTTTGTGTTAATCGTTTCAAAAATGCCATTTATTATGTGGATGGGCCTGCCCTTTGAGGGGCGTTGGTATCCAAGCTCGTCGCGCTCATCCCCCTTCCCGCGAAGGGTGGAGTCTCACTGCTTCTGTGTGTGCCCGGGTTTACGTTACAGGGCGCCATTCCCCCGACGGCC
>JAADGT010000277.1:0-5447 GCA_013152215.1 Deltaproteobacteria bacterium | reverse complement strand
TCGGGGGGCGGGGGTCAAGCAGCCGCTTCGGGGGCGGGCCGGAGGGTGAACAAGTGATAGACCGTCATCACCGCTCCCACCAGGAAGATCGCTCCGAAGAACAGCGCGGCTTTGAACCAGAACATCATGGTCATCTGGGCTGTGCTGTACCCGATGTCGAGGAACCGCTCCAGGTACGTCTGAAGGATGCCGGCCACACCGAACACCAGGCAAAGGAAGAACATGGACACCGCCATGGTCCAGAACCCCCACTGCCCCAGTTTTTCCTGGTACCGGCGGATGCTCTTGAACTGGGGCAGGGCGTAGTAGAACACGGTCAGGTTGAGCAGCACATACGCTCCGAAGAACGCCATGTGCCCGTGGGATACGGTGATCTGGCTTCCGTGTGTGTAGTAGTTGACAGGAGGCAGCGTGTGGATGAAGCCCCACACCCCGGCTCCCAGAAAATGGTAGATCGCGAGACCGATGATGTAGATCCACGTGAGCCGGTTCACCATTGTGTTCCGGCGGCGTCGTACGTGGAGCCATGTGTCCACCACCATCAGGGCGATCGGGATCGGCTCCAGGGCACTGAAGATGCCGCCCCACCACAGCCAATAGTCCGGCGACCCGATCCAGTAGTAGTGATGTCCCGTGCCCACGATCCCAGTGAACAGGAACAGGCCGGTTTCCACGTACAGCCATTTCTCCACCACTTGGCGTTCGATGCCGGTGACCTGGAGGATCACGAAGGCCACGATCGAGGCAGTGATCAGCTCCCAGGCTCCCTCGACCCAGAGGTGGATCACCCACCACCAGTAATAGTAGTCCGCGTTCAGGCTCCGGTAGAATGGAATCCCCAGGAGGTACAGGAGCGCAAGGAACACCACCCCTCCCACAAGCATCCACTGCAGGACGCTGCGGCGCTTCGCTCCGATCACCGTTAGCAGCACGTTGGCGATGAAGATGAGGGCCGCCACCACGATTACGAGGTCGAGCGGCACGGGAATCTCCAGCAAAGGCTTTCCCTGGGTCCATCCGAACAGGAATCCCACCACCGCCGTCACGGCGGCCAAAACGAACAGCCCCAGTTGGATGTAGGCCAGCTTGGTGCTGAACAGCTCCCGCTCACACTCCACCGGCAGGATGAAGTACGCTCCCCCCATGAAACCGAGGAGGAGCCATGCCACTAGGAGGTTCGTGTGGATCGCACGGGCCGTGGCAAACGAGAATGCGTCCACCAACCACTGGGGCAAGGTGAAAGCGTAGTTCACCGCCAGCCAGAGCCCCATGGCGATCTGAAGGAGGAAGAGCAGAAGGGAGATCTGTATGTACGGCAAGGCGACTTTTTGGCTCTCGTACCGGATCGTCATCGGGCCACCTCCTTATTTGAGCCCCAGAATGAAGTCCGCGATGAGTTCGGCTGTTTCTGGGGAGACGTTCTGGGGGGGCATGCCGGAGTCGGGGTTCACGGACGTGGGGTTCAAGATGTAGCGCACCAGGGTATCTCGGTCGTACTGGGTTTCCTTGGCGATGTCGCCGAAGTCGCCCGCGATGTCCCGGCCCTGGTTCTCGAAGGAATGACACCCCCCGCACGCGCCGAGCACGATGTCCACCTTTTGGAGCTTGTGGGGCTCTTTTTCTCGAAGCCTCGCCGCCCGCACGTACTTTTCGTCCTGAGGCGGCCAGTGGCGGTTCTCGATGTCTGCCACCCAGTGGAGAAACTCCACCAGGTCCTCGGCCTCCCTCCGGGTGAGCCCCAGCTTGGGCATCTTCCGGAAAGAGTCCTTGTAGACCTTTTCGGGCTCCATCACGATGGCGACGATGTTGTTCGGGCCGAGGCGGTAGTACGCTTTGGTCATGTCCGGAGCGTAATAGCCCCCGAACCCGAGAATGGTATGACAGTCGTTGCAGTTGTACTTGTGCCAAACTTTCTTCCCGGCCACGACCTGCTCGGTGATCCGGTCGGTGTTCGCATACGCCGGTTCCTGGCGATGGAAGTCCACCGTAAGCCATATGAAGATGCCGGCGGACATCAGAGTGCCCACCCAAAAGATGGATTTTGCGGCTTTCTTGGTCATAGGGGCCTTACCTCCTCTCCGCCCGGCGAGCGTCGGTCGCTCCGGGCGCGAACCTGTCCTAACGCCGTTCGTCAATGTGGACGAAGGCGCACGGGGCTCGGCACAGAGTGCGCGCATCCTGGCCGTTTCCGGGGACAAACCCCGTCCTACGGAAACGCACTTTGCTCCTGGAGGGGGTCGATAACCTTGACATGGGTCAAGGTTTGCGAGTTGGGTTTGGTTCCGGGCGTTCGCGGAGTCTCCTTCTCGCCCGATGGAGGTAGGCTCGGTTCGACTCGCCCGGAGGGCACGAGCCCGCCGCGTTTTCGGCCGAGTTTTTCGGGGCGGCGTCGAAGGCCTTGCGGGCGTCTTCGGTTCCGGCATTGTTTTGGGGACGGGTGAGGCTCGCACACCCGTACTGGGTTGACGGGCTCCGGTCATCGGAAGCCGAGGGAGAAGGGGCTGTGGACAAGAGGGTGCTTTCCGCGGGGATCGTGCCGGTGCGCCTGACCCCCGAGGGGCCGAGGTTTCTCGTGCTGCGGGCGTACCGGTACTGGGACTTCCCCAAGGGGGAGGTGGAGCCGGGGGAGGAGCCGCTGGAGGCGGCCCTTCGGGAGGCCCGGGAGGAGACCGGCCTCCAGGAGTTCCGGTTCCGATGGGGCACGGGGTGGCGAGAGACCCCGCCTTACGGCCGGGGAAAGGTGGCCCGGTACTACGTGGCCGAGGCCGGAGCGGGGGAGGTGCGGCTGGGGGTGAACCCCGATCTCGGCCGGCCCGAGCACCACGAGTACCGGTGGCTGGGGTACGAGGACGCCCGGCGACTCCTGGCCGATCGGGTCCGGCCCGTTCTGGACTGGGCCCACGGTCTGGTCACGGCGGGCTCCGGCTCCGTCCCGCCCTGACCCCCCCATCCGGTGCTGCGGGCTTGATTCCTGAAGAAAGGGAGTGTATGGTGGGGCAGGTCAGTTAGTATTCACTAACCTTCAGGATGCAGCCATGACCCCTCTCGGCGTCCGACCGTACACCCCCCGACAAAACGAGCTGCTCGAACACGCGCTGGCCTTGGTCCGGGACGGAGGCTTCTCAGCCCTCACCACCAAGCGGCTCGCGGAGCGGGTGGGCTTTACCGAGGCGGCGATCTACCGCCATTTCCCCAGCAAGCAGGCGCTGATCCTGGGTCTGATGGACCGCATCGGGACAGCGCTCCTGGAACCGGTCGGCGAGATCGCCCGGGACGAGGGGCTCTGTGTGGCCGAGCGGCTCCGGCGGATCGTGCGGCACCACACCGAGATCATCCGCGAGCACAGGGGCCTGCCGATCCTGCTCCTGGCCGAGGCGTCCGTCTCGAACGACGAGGCCCTGATCGACCGGATGCGCTCCATCTTCCGGAGCTACCTTTCGGTGCTGGAACGTCTGATCCGGCAGGGACAGGCCGCCGGGGAGCTGGTGCCATCGCCGTCTCCCGACGCCTTGGCCCTGATGTTGGTGGGCCCCCCGGCCGCCCTGGCGATCCGGCTGCGGCTGCTGCCGGACGTCCACGCGGAGGACCGGTTCGGCGAGACGCTGGTGCCGTTCCTGGTGGGCGCTCTCCGCAGCGGCGCGGGGAAGGACGGCCCCTGATGCCGTCGAGGATCGTTGCGGTGGCCTCGGCCGTGGTGGCCGCCCTGGCCTGGGGTGCGACCCCACCGCCGGCCCGGGCGGCGGGGCCGCTGCGGCTCACGTTGGCCGAGGCCGTGGACGAGGCGCTAGAGGCCAACCCGGGTCTCAAGGTGCTGTCCCACCGCAGCGTTGCTGCCGAACGGTCGGCCGAGGCGGTCTCCCGGGAGCGCTGGGGGCAGGTCGACGCGTTCTTCAACTACTCTCGAACCAACGACGCGTGGGTCGTCCGGCCGATGTCCGAGGAGATCCTGGGCGACGCCGGAGGGTTCGGCGCCCTCCCCTGGGACCGCAACCAGCAGCACTACGGCGTGTCGTTCCATCTACCCCTGTACCTGGGCGGCCGGCTCTCCAACGGAGCCGAGCTCGCCCGGCTCGAGACCCAGGGGGCCGCCGCCCTGCTCGAGGGCACACGCTGGCAGGTTCGGTTCAACGCCGTCTCGCTGTACACCGCGGCCCAGACCCTGGACGCGGTGGTCGCCGGGTTCGACGAGCTGGTGGCCTCCCTCGAGAAGAACCGGGAGCGGCTCGAGCTGATGGTACGGCTGGGCAAGCGGCCCGAGCTGGACCGGCTCAAGGTGGTGGAGCAGCTGGAGGACGCAAAAGCCCAACGTGAGGCGGTCCGGGCCGACCGCGCCCGGGTGGGAGCCATGCTCCTGGCCCTGTTGGGTCGTGACCCCTCCCGCCGGATCGAGGTGGAGCCCCTGGAGGACCGGGTGCCGGAGCTGGACACGGCGCGCCAAGATCTGGCGGCCCGGCTCGACAGGACCTCCCGGGTGCGGCAGGCGCGCATCGCTGCCGAGCAGAGCCGACGGAACGTCGCCCTGGCGACCTCGAGCTTCCTGCCGTCGGTGGTCGCCGAGGGCAACTACACCCGCAACGACGCGCCCTCCGTGAATGACCCCCTTGACACTTGGCAGGTGATCGTCAGCGTCAAGGTGCCCCTGTTCCACGGCGGCTCCCGTTTCGCCGCCCTGGAGGCGGCCAGGGCGAGGGAGAGAGCGGCCGAGTACGGGATCGAGCAGGCCCGGCTGGCCGTGGCGTCCGACCTTCAGGACGCCCTGGCCCGGTTCCGGTCGGTCCGGGCCGAGCTGGCCGCGGCCCGGGCCCGGGTGGCTGCCGCTGCCGAGGCCGCCCGGATCGAGCAGATCCGGTACGACACCGGAGCCGGCACCGTCGAAGACCTGCTGCGGGCCCAGGCGCGCAGGGCGAGCGCCCGTGCCTCGCTGGCGAAGGCCCTGGGGGCCGTGGTCACCGCGGCCGAGCGGATCAACAGCATCGTGGAAGAGGACGTGGTCCGATGATCAAGAAGCTCGTATGGATCGTGATCGCGGCCGGGGTCGCGGCCGGCCTCGTGGCCGTCCGGGCCAAACGGCTCCAGCAGAAGGAGACGGCACCCCTGGTCCGGCGACCGGTGCCGGTGGTGGAGGTGGTGCCGGTTCGTTCGGGTCGGGTGGCCCGGGTGCGGCACGTCACCGGCACCGTGGTCGCGGCCGAGGAGGCCCGGGTCGCCCCGATGATCATGGCCCGGCTGCTGGAGGTGCGCGTCCGGGAGGGCGACCCGGTGCACAAGGGCCAGGTGCTGGCCGTGTTGGACGCCCGGGAGCTGGAGGACGCGATGGCCCAGGCCGGTGCCGGGCTGTCGGCTGCAAGGGGGGCGGTGGCCGCGGCCGAGGCGGCGTGGGAGGCCCAGCAGGCCACCACGGATCGGGACCGGGTGCTCCATGAGGCGGGCGCGATCTCGGACGAGCA
>JAADGT010000336.1 GCA_013152215.1 Deltaproteobacteria bacterium | reverse complement strand
GCCTCCTCCCACAGCCGCCCGGCGTTCCCACTCCCGGGCCGCGGCGTCCGGCGCGCACCACGGGTCGAACCCCAGGCGCAGCCGGGGGCCGTGCCGGTCGGCCAGGTCCTGGACCGCCTCGGCCAGCGTGCGACCTCCGGGTGCCCCCACCCGCTCCAGTTCGATCCAGGAGCCGGCCAGCTCGGTCTCGGCCTGAAGGTGGTAACGGCTGTCGGTGAACAGCCAGGTCTCTCCCGGGTCGAGCCCCACCAGCAGGTCCCCTGCCGAGCCGGTGAACCCGCTCAGCCACTCCCGCCGGCGTCGCCACGGCGGAGGCGTCTCCGAGAGGTGCTCGTCCGCCGAGGGGACCACGTAGTGGGTGAGCCCCCGCTCGGCCATAAGCCGGCGCAGGGCCTGGAGGCGGGACCGGACGTCGTCACCCACCAGAGCCCTCGTCGTCGTCCGTCTCGGCCGGCACCTCCACGGGCCGGGCCTGAAGCCGCTTGTAGTAGAAGTTCTGGCCGTAGAGCACGGCCACGGGGTTGTGGCCGGTGACCCGGTCCTTCACCACCAGGGTGGTCACCGGGGCCTCGGAGTGCTTGGTGAACAGGATATCGTGCCCCACGCACAGTCCCACGATCAGGTTGAGGTGGGTTCCCACCCGGTTCAGGAGGCGGGCCTGGGCCACCGGGTTGCAAGCCGGCTCGAACGTGCCCGGCCGCACCTTGTTCTCCTCGGCCAGCCCCAGCTCGAGCTTGTCGATGCTCCCCGACTTGCAGCACACACTGGCCACCTCGAACCCCTGGGCCTCCAGGATCCGGGTCAGCCGGTTCGTCTCGTCCAGAAGCCCGATGCAGGTGGCGATGCCGATCTTTGCGTAGCCCATGAGCTTGGCGAACGCGATCGTGTCCTCCACCCGGGTCCATCGGGCGTTCACCGCGTCGCTGCCCGGCTCGGGTTGGTAGCACAAGCCCTCGACGACGGCCGCGACCCGGGCCATGCGAGCGTCCTCGCCGTCGCCCCGGTAGAGGGCGAACGCCTCGTCGATCACCTCCGGCGCCACCGCCGAAGGGCAGTTCCCCGGCCGGGGCGGGCCGTTCTCAGGATCACCGCTCCAGCAATGGGTGGACCCTTGCTTGGTCCACACGGCGCTGCATCGGCTGCAGGTGAACGTTCTCCGGGGCTCATCCATGGAGACTCCTCCTTCGTTTTGCTCCGATTCAGCCGGCTATCTCCCCTCGCCGGGGACCGGCCGGCCCCGGGCGTCGGTCAGGGCTTCCAGGAGTTCCGGGTGGAGCTTGGGGTTGGCGGCCACCACGTCACGGTCGTAGGGGGTGAACGGCCCCCCGTCGTAGCCGGTGACCACCCCGCCCGCCGCCTCCACCAGCAGGCACCCGGCCGCCAGGTCCCAGGGCTTCAGGCCCGGCTCCCAGAACCCGTCGAGCCGGCCGCAGGCCGTGTAGGCCAGGTCCAGGGCGGCCGATCCGGTCCGTCGCACGCCCTGGGTGATCTGGGTAAGGTGGCAGAATTCCCGGTAGTTCCTCGGGTTCTCACCCCGGTCGTAAGGAAACCCGGTGGCCAGGAGGGCTTCGGAGAGGTGGGCCGTCTCCGATACACGGATCGGCTCGCCGTTCCGTTGGGCCCCCCGGCCCTCCCGGGCCGTGAACCACTCGCCGCGAAGCGGGTCGTACACCACCCCCGCGCGGACCCGCCCGTCCTCCTCCCAGGCGACCGACACGCAGCAGGCCGGGAACCCGTGGGCGTAGTTGGTGGTGCCGTCCAGGGGATCCACGATCCACCGTCCGGCGCCGTCGGTGCCGGTGAGCCCCTCCTCCTCGCCCAGCACGGGGGTGCCGGGCGCCAAGCGGCCCAGGACCTGCCGGATCGCCTCCTCGCACTCCAGGTCCACCTCGGTCACCAGGTCCACGGCGCCCTTGTGGCGTACGCCGAACCCGGTTTCGAACCGGTCCCTCAGGATCCGGCCCGCGGCCCGGGCCGCCTCGACCGCGATCTCCAGCAGATCGTCCCGGCTCATGCCCCGCATCCCACCCCCTCCCCGAACAGGACCCGCCGTTCCTCCGGGGGCAGGGCCGCCCGGGCCTGGTCGCGGAACTGGTTCACCCCCGCGAAGAACTCCCGCATCATGGCCACGAGCAGGTAGCGCCCCTTGGGGGTGAGGGTCAGCGCCTCGGCGTCGTCCCGGTCGAACGCCCCCACCGCCCGGAAGAACGCCATCTCCAGCGCGAGGCCGCGCTCCACGCCCACCCCGAACCGGTCCCGAAACGCCTTCTTGTCGAGCCTGAGGCCGAACAGGTCCATCATGAACCGGTAGCGCATCTGCTCCCTCAGCGGGTAGCGCCGGGCCCCAGCCGCCGAGAGCCGGCCCGAGGCGATCCGCTCGTCGTACTCGCGCAGGCTGAACGTGTTCACATAGATGGTGCCGTCCAGGTAGCTGAACGCCCCGCTGCCCACGCCCACGTACTCCTCGTAATCCACGATGTACTCGTCGATCATCTGGCCGGCGCGGCGGGAGAAGGTCCAGGCCGTGGCCGGCTCGAACGCCCCGTCCAGGGCCTGGCACAGGGCCTCGTAGTACCGGTGCTCCCGGGTGTAGCTCACCGGCCCCACGGTCTCGCGCAGCTTCCGGCGCACGGCCGGCGAGCTCATCAGGGGGTAGAAGGTGGTCTGGTTCGCTCCCGACTCGGTGAGCATCTCCACGTCGCGCAGGAGGGACTCGCGGGTCTGGCTCGGGAAGTTGAAGATCATGTCCACGTTCAGGGAGTGGAACCGGCCGGCGGTGGCCTGGAGCCGCTCCAGGATCTCCCGGCCGCTCCCGTACTTGTCGTACCGGTCCATCTGCTCGAGCAGCCGGTCGTCGAAGCTCTGCACCCCCACCGAGAACCGCTGGACGCGCTCGGTGAGGGGGTCCACCACCCGGGGGATGAGATGGTTCGGGTTGGTCTCGCACGACACCTCCCGCACCGGGAACAGCTCCCGGGCCAGGTCGAGGGTGTCCACCAGCTCGTCGATGAGGATCGTGGGCGTGCCGCCCCCCACGTACACCGAGGTGCACCGGTACCCCAGGTCCGCCACCCGCCGCATCTCGTCCCGGAGGCTCCGGAAGTAGGACCGGGCCGGGTCGTCCCGGAACGGGTAGCGGTTGAACGAGCAGTACGGGCACAGCCGCTCGCAGAACGGCACGTGGATGTACAGCAGGCGCGGCCGGTCGTCCCGGGCCGGCGGCAGGGTGACGTCCGGGGCCACCCGCACCCGGAGGACCCGCCGGTTGATCTGCCGGAGCACGGTGGTCAGAACTCGCTCACTCAGCAAAAGAGCCTCTCCTCCTGCCAGTAATCTCCGCTGGGACGCTGGAAGGCTGGGAGGCTAGGAGGCCAAACCCTCTCTGGTCCCAGCACGTTCACGCTCTCAGCCCGCTAGTCGGTTTCCGAGCCCTCGCCAAAGCCCCGGGGGCATGGGGCCTG
>JAADGT010000242.1 GCA_013152215.1 Deltaproteobacteria bacterium | reverse complement strand
GTCCACGTCGCGACTTGGGCCGGAAGGCACGCCAGGGATTGGGTCGCGGTCTGGAGGCCGCTCCGCTGGGAGATCACGGAGGTTTTCAAGCCTTCTAGCCTCCCAGCCTTCCAGCCTTCTAGCGGGCCGAAGGCCCGAAGTTACATGGAAGCCCCTTCAGGCCCTGTACAGGGTCGGGCAGTAGGGAGGGCAACTTCTCCCTGGTCGGGACGTTGCCGGCGGCGGGGCAGGAGGCCTGTTTCCGGCCGTGCGTGAGTGCAGCATCCGACTTACGCTGCATCCGGCGCCCAGCCTGGGTTGCAAAGATTTGGTGGCAGATCGATCGACGAGAACGTTTTCAGGGGTCCTGGGGGAAGCGAGCACCGGCTGAGCCCCGGATGCAGCGACTATAGGAGCCACGCCCGGCGCTCCAACGGGCCCCCTGCCCCCCGAAGACCGTGAGGTGGAGGCGAAGAGGCGTGGTGATTCCCAGAGCGCCTGGGAATCCGGGAGGCTTTTAAGCCTTCTAGCCTTCTGGCTTTCCAGCCTTCAAGCGGGCCGAAGGCCCCAGGAAGTTACCGGGAGGCCGCCCGGTACACGAGTAGAGATCGGGGACCCAGGTCTGGCAGGCGGGGGAGGTCCCGGCGGGCCACCAGGACCCAGCCGGGCGGTTGGATCGCGGGCTCGTCGGCCCGGGGCAGGAGAACCGCGCCGCCCGGGGCGAGGAACGGCGCGGCCAGGAGGAGGGCGGCCTCGATGTCGGCCACGGCGCGGGCCGTCACGGTGCGGAAGGCGGCTTCCAGCTCGGGGTGCGGGCCGAGGATGTCGGGCGCCCGGCCCTGGAACACGGTGACGTTCGGTAAGCGAAGGACGCGGGCGGCGTGCCGGACGAAGGCGACCCGCTTCGATCGGGGCTCCAGGCCGGCGCAGCGGAGCCGGGGATGGGTCGCGGCCACCGGCAGCAGGGGGAGGCCGGCGCCGGTGCCGATGTCGAGAAAGGGGCCTTCCGGCGGCTCCAATAGGAACGGGAGCAGGGCGTCCACGATCTGCAGCCGGATGCCCTCGAGGGTGCGGGGGCCCACCAGGCGGATCCGTCGGTTCCAGCGGTGGAGCTCGGCCGCGAGGGCCTCGAGCTCCTTCCACGGCAGGTCGGACCGGACCGCCCGAAGGGGGCCCCAGGGGTCGGCGGCCATGGGCATGGCTCAGAGGGCCCCGATGCGCTTGAGGTGGACCAGGAGCACGGGTCCGGCCGACGGCCGAACCCCCGGGATCCGAAGGGCCTGGGCCAGGGTGAGGGGCCGGGCCTCCTGCAGGATCTGGCGGACCTCGGCGGCCAGGCCTTCGATCCGGGTGTAGTCCAGGTCGGGGGGCAGGGGGGTGGCCTCCAGCCGACGGACCTGCTCGATGCCCTCCAGGTCCCGGCGCACGTACCCTTCGTACTTGACCTCCACTTCCGCGGTCACGGCGTCCCGGCGGTCGAACGGGGGCCAGCCGTCGGCCAGGGGCTGCAGAGCCTCGAGGCTGACGCCGGGCCTGCGAAGCAGGTCCTCCAGGGCGGCCGGCTCCCTAAGGGGCGAGGACCCGGCCGCGGTCAACACCCGGTCCACGGCCGGGCCGGGCTGGACCCGGGTGTGCTTGAGGAACGACCGGAGCTCCGCCAGGCGGTCCGTGCGGCGGCGAAACCGGGCCGCCCGTTCCGGAAGCACCGACCCGACCCGAAGCCCGAGGGGAGTCAGGCGCAGGTCGGCGTTGTCCTCCCGCAGGAGCAGACGGAACTCGGCGCGGCTGGTGAACATCCGGTAGGGCTCCTTGATGCCCTTGGTCACCAGGTCGTCCACCAAGACCCCGAGGTAGCCCTCGTGGCGGGCCACGGTCACGGGGTCGGAGCCCCCGGCCCGGAGGGCCGCGTTGATCCCGGCCAGGATTCCCTGGGCTGCGGCCTCCTCGTACCCGGAGGTCCCGTTGATCTGGCCGGCCAGGAACAGCCCCGGGAGCCGCTTGGACTCCAGGGTGGGGAACAGGTCCCTGGGATCCACGAAATCGTACTCGATGGCGTATCCCGGCCGAAGGATCTCGGCCTCCTCAAGGCCCGGGATGGATCGAACGATGGCGACCTGCACGTCCAGGGGAAGGCTGGTGGACACGCCGTTGGGGTAGACCTCCGAGGTGTCCAGGCCCTCGGGCTCCAGGAACACCTGGTGCCGGTCCCGGTCGGCGAACCGGACCACCTTGTCCTCGATGCTGGGGCAGTACCGGGGCCCGACCCCCTCGATCACGCCGGTGTACAGGGGAGAGCGGTCCAGGGAGGCGCGGATGATCTCGTGGGTCCGGGCCGTGGTGTAGGTGATGTGACAAGTCGCCTGCGGGCGCTCGATGGCCGGGGTGTCCACGCTGAAGGGAAAGGGGTCGGGATCGCCGTGCTGGACCTCGAGGTCCTCCCAGCGGATCGTGCGGCCGTTGAGCCGGGGAGGGGTCCCGGTCTTGAGCCGGCCCATGGGGAACCCGAGATCCCGGAGGCTCTCGGCGAGCTCCCGGGACGGGGGTTCTCCGGCCCGGCCGGCGGGAAACCGGTTCAGTCCCACGTGAGCCAGGCCGTTCAGGAAGGTGCCGGGGCACAGCACCACGGTGCGGCCCGGATATCTCACCCCTTCCCGGGAGACCACCCCCTGCAGCTCCCGGCCCTGGACCCACAGGCCCACCACCTCGGCTTGAAGCACCGTCAGCCCGGGCTGCTGCTCCACGACCCGCTTCATGTGGGCGCCGTACGCGGCGCGGTCCGCCTGGGCCCGGGAGGCCCACACCGCAGGCCCCTTGCGGGTGTTCAGCCTGCGGAACTGGATGCCGGTGGCGTCGATGGCGCGCCCCATCTCGCCCCCCAGGGCGTCCACCTCGCGCACCAGGTGGCCCTTGGCCAGGCCGCCGATGGCCGGGTTGCAGGACATCTTGCCGACGGTGTCGAGGTTGAGGGTGAGGAGCAGGGTTCGGGCCCCGATACGGGCGGCGGCCAAGGCCGCCTCGATCCCCGCGTGGCCTGCACCCACCACGATCACGTCGTGGCTCTGATGCCAGTCCATGCCGTTCCTCCGGCCAGGACGAAGTGTTTCACGTGAAACATCGGTCTTCGGTCGAAACGTGACGTGCCGCCGGCCCGACCGGGCCGCCATATCCAACGGAAAGCCCCGTCAGGCCCCTGGGGCGCCGGGCAACGGGGAAGGGCAACATTCGTTGGTCCGGAGCCCTTGTCGGCGGCGGGGCATGGGATTCAGGAACCAGATTTCAGCGGACAGAAGACAGGAACTCCCGAAAAGCAGATTGGGTTCCTGCGGGGATCGTCTCGGGGCACCGAAGAGCCTTCTCCCTGTCCGCTGGCTTCTGAATTCTGGTCCCTGAAACCCATGCCGCCGAGACCATGAAATGGAGGCGAAGTGGCATGGTGATTCCTAGAAGGTGTGCGAATCCTGGAGGTTTTCAAGCTTCCTAGCCTCCCA
>JAADGT010000024.1 GCA_013152215.1 Deltaproteobacteria bacterium | reverse complement strand
TCAACCTTTCGAACCGCCCGGTGCGGACCCGCATGCCGGGTGGTGTGGGAGGGGTCGGCGGAGACGATGCTCCGCCGCCCCTATCCCGATGGTTCGGATTCCGGCCGGCCTACCGTCGGCCCCCGCGCCGGTTCCGTCCGTTGTCGGGGCGGGCGTTCGACGATCCGGCCTCGTCCGGGTAGAGGGCCGCCTTGCGGGAGAGCTTGATCCGGCCGGTCTGGTCGATGCTCACCACCTTCACCGGCACGGTGTCGCCCTCCTTCATGTAGTCGGTGACCTTGTTCACCCGCTCCTTGTCGATCTCGCTGATGTGCAGGAGCCCGTCGGTGCCCGGGAAGATCTCCACGAACGCCCCGTAGTCGGTCACCCGACGGACGATTCCCTCGTACACCCGGCCCACCTCGGCCTCCTGGGTGAGTTCCTCGATCATCTGGATCGCCTTCTTGCACTGCTCCTCGTTGGTGCTGGCGATCTGGACCGTTCCGTCGTCCTCGATGTCGATGGTGGTCTGGGTGGTCTGGATGATCTTGCGGATCGTCTTCCCGCCCGGGCCGATCACGTCCTTGATCTTCTCGGGGTTGATCTTGATCACCGTGATCCGGGGGGCCAGGGGCGAGATGTCCGGCCGTGGGGCCGAGATCGCCTTCTCCATCTCGCCCAGGATGTGCAGTCGGCCCTGCCGGGCCTGCTCCAGGGCCTGGCGCATGATGTCGGTGGTGATGCCGCCCACCTTGATGTCCATCTGGAGGGCCGTGATGCCCTCGCGGGTGCCGGCCACCTTGAAGTCCATGTCGCCCAGGTGGTCCTCGTCGCCCAGGATGTCGGACAGCACCGCGAACCGCTCGCCCTCGAGGATGAGGCCCATGGCGATCCCGGCCACCGGGTGGGCGATGGGAACGCCGGCGTCCATCATGCTCAGGCTGCCGCCGCACACCGTGGCCATGGAGCTGGAGCCGTTGGACTCCAAGATCTCCGAGACCACCCGGATCGTGTACGGGAACTTCTCCTGCTCGGGCAGCAGCGGTTCGAGGGCCCGCTCGGCCAGGGCGCCGTGGCCGATCTCCCGGCGGCTGGGGGCCCGCAGGAACCGCGCCTCGCCCACCGAGAACGGGGGGAAGTTGTAATGGAGCATGAACCGCTTGTAGTACTCGCCCTCCAGGGCGTCGATCATCTGCTCGTCGCTCGAGGTGCCCAGGGTGGTGACGACCAGGGCCTGGGTCTCGCCCCGGGTGAACAGGGCCGAGCCGTGGGTGCGCGGGAGCACGCCCACCTGGCAGTCGATCGGGCGGATGTCCGCCAGGCCCCGGCCGTCGATGCGGCGGCCCTCCTCCAGGATCATCCGTCGCACGTGCCGTTTGGCCAGCTCGTCGAACGCGGCCAGGTACTCCTTCTCCCGGAGCCGCTCCTCCTCGGTCAGGGACTCGAGCAGGATCTGCTTGGCCTGCCGCAAGGCCGCGTACCGGGCCTTCTTCCGGACCTCCTGGTAGGCGGCAACCCCGTGCTCGGCAAAGATCGGGGCCACCCGGGCCTCCACCTCGGGGTCTGCCGCAACCTCGGGAACCTCGCGTTTGGGCTTGCCGGCCTGCTCCACGAGCCGGTCCTGGAGCTCCACCAGCCGCCGAATCTCGGCGTGGCCCCTCTCGATGGCTCCCAGCACCTCCTCCTCCGAGAGGATGTTGGAGCCGCTCTCAACCATGGTGACCGCGTCGCGGGTGCCGGCCACCACCAGGTTCAGCCGACTGCGCTCCAGCTGCTCCAGGGTGGGGTTCACCACGTACTCACCGTCGATGTATCCCACCCGCACGGCCGCGATCGGCCCCTGGAACGGGATGTCCGAGATGGACAGGGCCGCGCTCGCCCCTACCAGCCCGAGCACGTCCGGGGAGTTCTGGGAGTCATGGGACAGCACCGTGGCGATGATCTGGGTCTCCGACCGGAACCCCTTGGGGAACAGGGGCCGGATCGGCCGGTCGATCAGCCGGGAGGCCAGTGTGTCGTAGTCGGGCGGGCGGCCCTCGCGTTTGAAAAAACCGCCGGGAATCTTCCCGGCGGCAAACGTCTTCGACTGAAAGTTCACGGTCAAGGGGAAGAAGTCCACACCTTCCCGGGCTTCCTCGGCAGCCACGGCCGTGACGAGCACCACGGTTCCCCCGTAGCTCACCACCACGGCGCCGTGGGCCTGGCGGGCCATGCGGCCGGTTTCGATGGAGAGGGTTCTGCCCCCCAGTTCGATCTCTACGGTTTTGGTGTCGAACAACGCACTACTCCGTGACGGGAAGGAAAAGGGAACTACTTGCGGATGCCGAGGCGTTCGATCAGGGTGCGGTACCGCTCGATGTCCTTCTTCTTGAGGTACTCGAGCAGCCGTCGGCGCTGGCCGACCAGCTTCAGGAGCCCGCGGCGGGACGAGTGGTCCTTGTGGTGGTGCTGGAAGTGCTCGGTCAGATAGCTGATCCGCTCGCTCAGGAGCGCGATCTGGACCTCGGGGGAGCCGGTGTCCCCTTCGTGGGTCTGGAACTGCTCGATGATCTCCTGCTTCCGTTCGGGGGTGAGGGCCATCTTCAATATCCTCCTGGTATTTCCTTGTTTCCTGGGACCATCCGGCCCGTCGGTCGGGCCGGGTACGAGCATGAACATGACTTTTTAGCACAACCGCCGATTTCGGTAAAGCAGACGCCACGTGGTGGCGGTCAGGCGGCGAGCACCTTCACGGGGCGCAGGCGGTGCTCCTCCACCCTGCCGATTGCCACGAGCTCACCGGCAGGGCCGAACACGGCCACCGGCCCCTCGGGAGGGGGGCCCGTCCACCCCACGGCCGTTCCATGGGCCAGCCTCGTCGCTTCGTCCGGCCCGATCTCGATCCGAGGCAGCCCCTCCACCATGCGCTCGGGAGGAAGCACCCGTGCCCAGGCGGCGGTTCCGAGCTCCAGTACCTCCTCAAGGGGCACCGCATCCCCCAACGAAAACGGACCGGAGCGGATCCGCTCGAGCTCCCATAGGACCGCGCCGCATCCCGCGGCCCGACCCAGGTCCCGGGCCAGCGAGCGGATGTAGGTGCCGGCGGAGCACTCCACCTCCACCTCGATCTCGGGCAGGTCCACCGCGATCAGGTCCAGCCGATGGATCTCCACGGTCCGGGCAGGGGGGGTGACCCGCTCGCCCCGTCGGGCCCGGCGGTGCAGCGGCTGCCCCCCAACCTTGACGGCGGAGTATACGGGAGGGATCTGGGTGACGGTGCCGCGGAACCGGTCCAGCAGCCCCTTGATCTCCCCTTGGGTCAGGGCGGGGACCGGGGCGGTGGCCGTGATCCGGCCTGTGCGGTCGAGGGTGTCGCGCTCCTCGCCCAGCCGGATCCGGGCCCGATAGGTCTTGGGGTGGCCCACCAGGTACTCGAGCAGCCGGGTGGCCCGGCCGAGCCCCACCAGCAGGACCCCCGAGGCGAACGGGTCCAGCGTGCCGGCGTGGCCGGCCC
>JAADGT010000343.1 GCA_013152215.1 Deltaproteobacteria bacterium | reverse complement strand
GCCGCCGTGCGCCGGTCCCAGGCGCGCACCCGGTAGGGCACGCCGTGGGCCTTGATCGCCGCGGCCAGGCTTCCGCCGATCTGGCCCAGGCCCACGATCCCGACCGTGGGCCCGCTCATCGGTCCCCTCCCCCGAGCTCCCGGCCTACGGCCCCGCACACGGTGGCCACGGCCTCCACAAGCCGGGCGAATCGCTCGGGCTTCAGGCTCTGGTTGCCGTCGCACAGGGCCGCCTCGGGCCGGGCGTGGACCTCGATCATGAGCCCGTCGGCCCCGGCCGCCACGGCCGCCCGGCTCAGGGGCTCCACCAGCTCCCAGCTGCCGGCGGCGTGGCTTGGGTCCACCAACACGGGGAGGTGGGTCTGGCTCTTGAGCACCGGCACGGCGGACAGGTCCAGGGTGCTGCGGGTGGCGGTCTCGAAGGTCCGGATGCCCCGTTCGCACAGCAGGATCCGCTGGTTGCCCTGGGCGGCCACGTACTCGGCGCTCATCAGCCACTCGGTGATCGTGGCTGACATGCCCCGTTTGATGAGGATGGGTTTGGTGAGGTTTCCCACCTCCTTGAGGAGCCGGAAGTTCTGCATGTTGCGCGCCCCGATCTGCACCACGTCGGCGTACCGGGCCACGAGCACGGTGTCGCGGGGGTCCATGAGCTCGGTCACCACCGGCAGCCCGGTGGCCTCCCGGGCCTCGGCCAGCAGCTCTAGCCCCTTCTCGCCCAGCCCCTGGAACGCGTACGGGCTGGTGCGGGGCTTGTAGGCCCCGCCGCGCAGGCAGGTGGCGCCGGCCTCCCGGATGGCGTGGGCGGTCTCCAGCAGCAGCTGCCGGTCCTCGATGGAGCACGGGCCGGCGATGATCTGCACGGGGCCGGGGCCGAAGGCGACCCCGCCCACCTCCACCTCGGAGTCGGCCGGGTGGAACTCCCGGCTCACCAGCTTGTAGGGTTTCAGGATCGGGATCACCCTCTCCACGCCCGGCATGGACTCCAGCGGCAGGTCCCGCAGCACCGCCTCGTCGCCAATGGCCCCCACCAAGGTGCGCTGCACGCCCCGGGACTCGTGCACGGCCAGCCCCAGGGCCCGGAGGGTCTCGACCAGCTGCCGCCGGTCCTCTTCCTTGTGGTCGGGTTTGAGAACGATGATCATGGTCTTGCGATCCCCTCGGCCATCACGGCCTGGAAAGCGGCTTCGAACCGGTCCAACTCCTCGGGCAGCCCCACGGTGACCCGGAGCCATTCGGGCATGCCGAAGCCCCGGATCGAGCGCACGATGACCCCGTGATCGAGCAGGCGGCGGTACACGCCGTCGCCGTCGCCCACCTTCACCGCCACGAAGTTCGCCTGGCTGGGCACGTACTCCAGGCCCATCCGGCCGAACAGCCGGTGCAGGCGCTCCCGGCCCTGGCGGTTCACCTGCTGGCTCCGTCTCAGGTGCTCCCCGTCCGCCAGGGCGGCCAGGGCCGCGGCCTGGGCGACCCCGTTGGCGTTGAACGGCAGGCGCAGGCGGTTGAGGTAGTCCACCAGCTCCGGCGGGCCCACGGCGTACCCGATCCTCAGCAGGGCCAGGCCGTAGGCCTTGGAGAACGTGCGCACCACCACCAGGGGGCGGCCCGGGTCCACGTACCGGGGCCCCTGCGGAAAGTCGGGGGTGTCCGCGTACTCGGCATAGGCCTCGTCCAGGATCACGGCCACGGACGAAGGCACCCGCTCCAGGAACCGCTCCCACTCGGCCGCGCCGAACGCCGTGCCCGTGGGGTTGTTCGGGTTGCCCAGGATCACCAGCGAGGTGTCCGGACGGACGGCCGCGGCCACGGCGTCCAGGTCGACCCTGTGCTCGCTCAACGGCACCCACACTACGGTCCCGCCCTGGGCCCGCACCGTCAGCTCGTAGATGCTGAACGAGGGGCTCGCCAGCACCACCGAGCGGCCCGGCCGCACCACGAGCCGCACCACCATCTCGATCACCTCGGAACTGCCGTTGCCCAGCACGAGGTTCTCGGGGCCCACCCCCCAGCGCCGGGCCAGCTCCCCCTTGAGGGCCCGGCCGTACCCGTCCGGGTACCGGTGGGCCGCCTCCAGCACGGACCGGGCCGCTTCCACGGCCCGGGGCGAGGGGCCCAGGGGGTTCTCGTTGCTCGCCAGCTTGACGATGCGGGCGAGCCCCTTCTCCCGGGCCAGGTCCTCCACGGGCTTGCCGGGCACGTACGGGGACAGGTCGTGGACGAACGGACTCACCAGCTGGTGGAAGCGGTCGGTCATGGTGGCACGGATGTGGAGGTCTCTTGGACGTCGTGGAAGCCGGGTCGGGCCGGCGGGAGGCTCCTGTATAGCCGAACCCGCGGCCGCCCGTCTAGCCCGCATCATTCATGAGCGTTCGTCGCGAGAGCGTCGAGTGTGCGTCAGGTCGGGGCAAGCGCAGGCCGAGCAGGCGTACTGGACGGTACGTCGAGCCCCGAGGCGCGAGCACGCCCCGAGATGGCGTGCAATCGGCGGTTGCAGCAGAAGGCTTCATGAATGATGCGGGCTAAGGCCGACCGCGGGTTGGTACCGGGATTTCGAACGGACGGGACCGAAGGGCTCGTCGCCTCGGGCGCCTACCGGGCCTGGGGAAGGCTTCCCTGCGGGTAGGAGCCCAGCACCCGCAGGAACCGGCAGCGGGAGCGCAGCTCCTCCAGGGCCAGCGAGGCCGAGATGATCTCCCGCCACACGGCCCGGACCGCGAACACCAGCGAGGTCTTGTCGCGGCCGCTGGGGTCGGGGATCTCGGGGCCGATCACCAGGAACCGGGTGAAGTTGTTGGGGTTGTCTTCGATGCGCGACTCCACCACCCGCAGGCCGTACGCCTGGGCCGCCACCTCGGCCGCGATCGCGGCCGCCCCCGGGTCCTCGGAGGCGATCTTGGCCGCCTGGGCGGTGCTGGCCGCGTCGAACACCGGCACCTCGGCCAGGTGGGTCTCCAGCCATCCCCGGCACTGGGCCACGGCATGCGGGTGGGAGTAGATCCGCTCCACGTCGCCCAGCCGGCCGCTGCGGTTGAGCAGGTGGTGGGTCACCCTCAGGTACACCTCGGCCACGATCTTCAGCTCGGACCGCAGGAACATGTCCAGGGTGTGGCTCACCACCCCCTCGGTGGTGTTCTCCACGGGGATCACCCCGTAGGCCACCTTGCCCTTCTCCACCCGCTCGAACACCTCGCCGATGGTGCGGGCGGGCTCCAACCGCGCCGACTCCCCGAACCTCCGCAGGGCGGCTTGATGGGTGAAGGTGGCCGGCGGCCCCAGGTACGCCACGCTCATGGGCGCCTCCAGGGCCAGCGAGGCCGAGATGATCTCCCGCCACACGGCCCGGACCGCCGCGTTGGGGAACGGGCCGGGGTTGGCCTGCTCGAGCCGGCGCAGCAGGTCCTCCTCCCGGCCGGGGGCGTAGAAGCGGGCGCCGGCCGCCCGTTTGATCTCGCCCACACGGCGGGCCAGCCCTGCCCTTTCGTTCAGGAGCTCGAGGATCCGCCGGTCCAGGTCGTCGATGGCGGCCCGCAGCTCCGCCAACTGCCGCTTCACGTCGTCCATGGCGCGTCCTGCTTCGGGTCTTCGGGCCGGCCTCCGCCCCTGCCGGCCGCCTGTTCGAGGGCCTGGATCTCATCGGGGGTGAGGTGGCGCCAGCGGCCCTCCGGAAGGTCCCCCGCCCGAATCGGGCCGAACGCCACCCGTTCCAGGTCCACCACCCGCCCCCCCAGGGCCTGCACCATCCGCCGAACCTGGCGCTTGCGCCCTCCGTGGAGCGCCAGGGAGAACCGCACCATCCCTCCGAACCGCTCCACCTCCCACACCCGCACCGCGGCTGCAGGCCCGTCCTCCAGCCGAACCCCAGACACCAGCCGTCGGGGATCGAACCTCCCCCGGGCGCTCACCCGGTACACCTTCTCCACGCCCCGGCTGGGGTGGAGAAGGCGGTGGGCCAGCCCGCCGTCGTTGGTGAAGAGGAGGATCCCCCGGGTGTCCCGGTCGAGCCGGCCCACGGGCACCACCCGTTCCGACAGGCCGGCCAACAGGTCCATGACCGTGGCCTCGGCGTGGGGATCCTGTACCGTGGTCACGTAACCCGGGGGTTTCCGGAGAACCACCACTACCCTGGGCGGCGGAGCCGGCAGGGGACGGCCGTCCACCTCGATCACCTGCACCTCTGGGTCCACCCGGGTTCCGAGCCGGGTCACCACCCGTCCGTCCACCCGCACCCTGCCCTGCTCGATCCACCGCTCGGCCCGACGCCGGCTCGTCACGCCTCGGGCGGCCAACACCTTCTGGAGCCGCTCCTCAGCCATCTCGGGCCGCCTCCGGGCCGCCGGGCTCCCCCTCCTCCTGCGCCAGGAGCTCCTCGATCTCCTGCAGGCTGGGCAGATCGGCGAGGGAGGCCAGGCCGAACACCTCCAGGAACTTCCGGGTGGTCCCGTACAGGAGGGGCCGGCCGGGCACGTCCTTCTTGCCCACGATCCGCACCAGCCCCTTCTCCGACAGCGACTTGAGCACCCCGCCGCAGTCCACCCCCCGCACCTCCTCCACCTCGGCCCGGGTCACCGGCTGGCGGTACGCCACGATGGCCAACGTCTCCAGGGCCGCCCGGCTGAAGCGGACCGGCCGGGGCACCTCGAGCCGCGCCAGGAACGGCGCGAACTCCGGCCGGGTGCGAAGCTGGTACCCGCCGGCCACCTCCCGCACCTCCACGGCCCTACCGGCCAGGGCCTGCTCCAGCCTTGCCAGGGCCTCCAGCACGGCTTGGCGATCCGCGCCCTCCGGGCCGAACAGGTCCACCAGCCGGCCCAGGGGCACCGGCTCCGGCGAGGCGAACAGGACCGCCTCCACCGCCCGGGCAAGGGTCTCGGGGTCCATCCTCACGGCTCCTCCCCGGGCACGGCGAACAGCCGGATCTCCCCGAACGGGGTCACCTGCATCACCCGCAGCGCCCGCAGCCTCACCAGCTCCAACACCGCCAGAAAGGTGGTGACCAGGCGGGTGCGGCCGGTCCGCGGGGGGAACAGGTCTTGAAACGCAAGGCCGGTCCCAGCCGGCGCCGTCTCGAACAGCTCCAGGACCTCCTGCATGGCCTCCTGGATCGAGATCCGCTCCCGGGCCACGTCCTCCACGAACGTCTCGGGCGCCTCCTCCAATACGTCCCGGAAGGCCAGGAGGAGTCGGAACAGGTCCGCCTCGATGGGGGCGTCGGGGTGTTCCACCTCGTCCAGATCGGGCGCCCGGAAGCACCGGGCGAACACCTCCCGGCCCAGCACGGGGCGGTCCGCCAGCCGCTCGGCCGCCGCCCGCATCCGCTCGTACTCCAGCAGCCGGCGCACCAGCTCGGCCCGGGGGTCCTCGCCCTCCTCCTCGTCCTCCTGGGGCTTGGGCAGGAGCATCCGGGACTTGATCTCGGCCAGGGTGGCGGCCATCACCAGGAACTCGCTGGCCACGTCCAGGTCGAGCACCCGCATCGTGTCCAGCACCGCGAGGTACTCCTCCAGGATCCGGGCGATGGGGATGTCGTAGATGTCGTAGCGGTGCTTGCGGATCAGGTGCAGCAGGAGGTCCAGGGGGCCTTCGAACCCCTCGAGCCGCACCCGGTATCCGGCCTGGTCGCCGACCAGGATCGCGCCGCCCTCGTCCCGCTCCATCCCCTCTCCTCGCCGCCCAAGCGACGTCGGTCGCCGGCCTACGCTCGAAAGCTCGCCCCGACACCGGAGCCGGGGGCATGGGGCCTGCCGGAGAGCCGGGCGCGGCCCCTTAGCTCGCCGCGCAGTGCCTCCAACGCTCGCACCGTGAATTCGTTCGTGCTCCACCGAACGGTCATGAAACCACCGCCCGTGCCCCGTGCCTGCGCGGCGAATCTCAATGCCCGGCTTCGCGCCCGGCCGG
>JAADGT010000019.1 GCA_013152215.1 Deltaproteobacteria bacterium | reverse complement strand
CCGGAGCCTGCGCGACCCCCGGGCCGCCGGGGGGGCGACCCGGGGGTCGGGTGGGACGAGGCTGCGGCGCCTGCTGGCCCGGGAGGGGGTGGCGGCCCTGGAGACGGACCCGGACCTCGGGGGCGGGTTCCTCGGCAGGGGCGACGAGGGGTTGGCCCGCACCCTCCACCTGCCGTTTGCGTTCGTCGCCAGCGGACGGAACTGCCTGCTCAAGGGCCAGGCCCTGGGGGTGGGGGAGCTGACCCGGTGCCTCGGTGCCCCGTGCCCACGACCGTGCCGTTCGGGTCCCCGCCGCGTCCGCCGGGAGGACACCCGGCTGCCCCTGTGGCGGGCCGGAAACACGGTGTTCTGTCGGGTGCCGCCGGAGCGGGCCCGCTCCCTCGTGGCGGATGCGGACCGGATCGTCCTGCATGGGAGGCCGGCGCCGTGAGGATCCTCGCGCCCATACGGGCCCCGGAGGAGGTGGAGGTGCTGTGCCGGGCCGGGGCCGACGAGTTCTACTGCGGCCTGACCCCCCGGTTCTGGGCCGAGCGGTACGGGAGCGAGTGGGTCCACCGCAGGGACCCCCGGGCCGCGGGCCTCCGGGACGAGGAGGCCTTGGTGCGGGTGAAGGAGCGGGCCGGGGGCCGGCCGGTGTACGTGACCCTGAACGCCCCCCACTACCCCGAGGAGGCGGTGATGCCGCTCGTGGCCTTCGGCCGGCACCTGGTGGAGGACCTGGGCGTGGACGGTCTGATCGTGGCCGAGACGGAGCTGCTGCTGGCCCTGGTCGAAGAGGGGCTGGCGTGCAGGGTGCACGTGTCCAGCCTGGCCACGTGCACCAACCCCGGCGCGGCCGCCTTCTACCGGGACCTGGGCGTGGCCCGGATCGTGTTGCCCCGGCATCTCACCCCCGACGAGATCGGGGAGATCGGCCGGATCGGGGTGGAGGTCGAGGCGTTCGTGCTCAACGACGGGTGTGTGTTCGAGGAGGGGCTGTGCGCCACCACCCACTCCCTCGGGCCGTTCTGCCTGGCCGACGGGCCCGGCACCGAGGGGTTGGGGGAGGCGGTGCTCGAGGGGTACGAGTTCTGGAAGTGGACCCTGAACAACTGCGGGTGCCGGACCAACCGGGGGTACCCCCTGGGGCCGTGCGGCCTGTGCGCCCTGCCCCGGTTCCGGGAGATGGGGATCTCGAGCCTCAAGGTGGTGGGCCGGGAGGCCTCGTTGGACCGGAAGCGGGCCTCGGTGGAGCTCACCGCCCTGGCCGTGGGGTTGGTCCGGGCCGGAGCGGGGCCCAGGCAGATCCGGGAGGCGGTGGTGGCCCGGCGGGGGGGGCGGAGCCTGTGCCAGGGAGCGCACCTCTGTTACTACCCCCAGGTCTGGACCGGGGTAGAGGAGGCGGTGGCGTGCTGAGGGCGCTCGCCCCGTTCCTGGGGCACCTCCGGGGCAAGGAGGGGCGGTTGGCCCTGCTGTTCGGCCTCGGGCTCGTGGGATCGGCGATCTCCCTGTCCACCCCCCTGCTGGGGAAGGTGTTCATCGACGCGGTGGCCGAGCGGCGGGACTTCTCGGTGGTTCCGTGGGTTGCCGCCGGTCTGGCGGGCCTCGCGATGCTGGACCTGGTCCTGGGGCTTGGCCTGCGGCTCGTGCACGCCCACCTGTCGGCCCGGATCCTGGTGGAGATCCGGCAGCGGCTTTTCGACCGGTGCCTCACCGGCCCCCTGGAGGAGCTGGAGCGGTTCCGCCATGGCGACCTCCTGAGCCGGTTCGGGGGGGACGTCCCCCAGATCCAGGCGGTCCTGGTGGACGGGGTCCTGGGCGGGGTCCGCAACGTCCTGTTCCTGGCGGTGGCAGCAGGGATCCTGGTGCGGCTCCAACCCGGGCTGGCGGTATGGAGCTTCACCGGGGTCGCCCTGGCCCTGGCCGTGGCTGCGGCGTTCCGCCGGCCTGTGGAGGGGATGGCCCGGGCCATCCGCCATGCCATGGCCGACCTGTCGCACTTCCTGAGCGAACGGCTGGGGGGGCTTCGGGCCGTGCGGCTCCACGGCACGCGGCAGGAGGAGCAGGACGAGTTCGGGCGGCTGAACGAGGCCTTGGTCCGACGGGTGCTGCGGTTCCAGGGGGTGGACGCCGCGGCCGCAGGGGTGCCGGGGGTGGTGCTCACCCTGAGCCTGGCGTGGATCTACCTGCTCGGCGGGCGGCTCCTGGAGTCGGGGGCGATCGGGCTCGGCACGTTCGTGGCGTTCGTGCTCTACCAGGGCCGGCTGTACGGCCCGGCCCAGGGCCTGCTGGGGCTCGTGCGCAACCTCCAGGAGGCCCGGGTGAGCCTGGCCCGGGTGTCGGAGGTGCTGGCCGAGGGGGCCGGGCCCCGCCCGCGGGCAGCCCGTCCCGGGTCGGCCGGTGTGGAGGTGGAGGGCGCGTGGTTCGCCTACCCCGGCAAGGCGCCCGTGCTCCGGGGAGTGGACCTGCGGGTGGCTCCTGGGGAGAAGGTGGCCGTGTTCGGGGAGTCGGGCGCGGGCAAGTCCACCCTGGTCCAGCTCTTGTTCGGGCTCCGGGGTCCGGTCCGGGGCCGGGTGCGGGTCGCGGGGGTGGACCCCCGGCACTGCCCGCCCGAGGACCTCCGGCGGCTCCTCGGCTACGCCGGCGCGGAGCCGTTCCTCCTCCACGCCACGGTGGAGGAGAACCTGCGCTACGGCAACCCCCATGCGTCGGACGAGGCGGTCCTGACGGCGGCCCGGCTGGCCCAGGCCCACGAGTTCATCCTGTCGCTGCCCGAGGGGTACCGAACGGTGATCGGGGGGCGCGGGCTGGCCCTGTCGGACGGCCAGCGCCAGCGGATCGGGCTGGCGCGGCTGATCCTCCGAGCCCCTCGGATGTTCGTGTTGGACGAGGCGTTCTGCGCCCTGGATCCGGCCACCGAGGCCCGGATCGTGAGCGGCCTGTGGCGCTCGTTCCCGGACCGGGCGTTCCTGGTCGTGGCCCATCGGCTGAGCGGTGCCGAGCGTTTCGACCGGACCCTGGTCTTGGAGGACGGAAAGCTGTCGGAGACCGGAGAGGCCCCCTGCTCGGCCGCCCGGGACCCCTGACACGGCGACAAAATAGGCGCGTTTCCTCAAGAGGGCGGGGCAAGGGACCTGCTTTTCAGGAATCAGGAGTCGGTGGACAGAAGACAGGGGAAAACCTCTCCGGCAGTTCTCCTGTCTACTGTCCTCTGAAGTCTGGTCCCTGGTACGGCCACGCCCGGCTCTCCGGCAGGTCCCTCGCCCCTCCGGGTGGAGGAGCGATAGCGCCTGTTTATCCGCCGGGTTAACAATAACCCCTTTTCACGAGGAGGTGTGCCCATGGCCCGTGTTCTGCGAATCGACCTCACCCACCGACGTTTCACCTGGCAGGACCTGCCCGATGCCTTGCAGGGGCTGGGGGGGCGGGGGCTCACCTCGGCCGTGGTGGCGGGGGAGGTGCCGCCCGACGCCGATCCCCTGGGGCCAGAGAACCGCCTCGTGCTG
>JAADGT010000278.1 GCA_013152215.1 Deltaproteobacteria bacterium | reverse complement strand
CCTGGCCACGGGCAGCGAGCACGTGGCGATCCCGGCCGCGCCGGTGGACGGCGACCGGATCGTGGACTCCACCGGAGCCCTGGCCCTGGCCGAGGTGCCGGAGCACCTGGTGGTGGTGGGCGGCGGGTTCATCGGCCTGGAGCTGGGCTCGGTGTGGGCCCGGCTCGGGAGCCGGGTCACGGTGGTGGAGCTCCTGCCGGCGGTGGCCTCGGGGCTCGACGGCCAGGCGGCCCGGGCCTTGGAGCGGAGCCTCCGGAAGCAGGGCCTGGAGATCCGGACCCGCACCCGGGTCCTGGCCACCCGGACCGAGGGGGAGCGGGTGTGGGTCGAGGTCCAGGCCGAGGGAAAGGAGCCCGAGACCCTGGAGTGCGACCGGGTGCTGGTGGCCGTGGGCCGCCGGCCGCTCCTGCAGGACCTGGGGGTCGAGGCCGTGGGGATCGAACCGGACTCCTCCACCGGCCGGATCCCGGTGGACGAGGCGTTCCGGACCCGGGCCCAGGGGGTGCTGGCCGTGGGCGACCTGGTGGACGGGCCGATGCTCGCCCACAAGGCGGCCATGGAGGGGATCGCAGCGGTGGAGAACCTGGCCGGGATCCCGGCCAGGGTGAACCCCGCGGCCATCCCGGCCGTGGCCTACACCCATCCCGAGGCGGCCGGCGTCGGGCCCACCGAAGAGGAGCTGAAGCGCGCGGGAACCCGGTACCGAAAAGGGGTGTTCTCGTTCGGGGCGTCGGGCCGGGCCCTGTGCAGCGGTGAGGCCGAGGGGTTCGTGAAGGTGCTGGTGGACGAGGCCACCGACCGGGTGCTGGCCGTGCACATGCTGGGACCTCGGGTGTCGGACCTGATCGCCGAGGCGGTGTTGGCCGTGGAGATGGCCGCAAGCGCCGAAGACCTGGCCCGTACCGCCCATGCCCACCCCACCTTTGCCGAGGCCCTGTGGGAGGCGTGCCGGATGGCCACGAGGTATTGAGAGCGGTCGCCGGTCTACGGTCGTTGCTCGGGGCGGATCCCGAGCCGTGGCAAAAGCTTCGGGGGCATGGGTTTCAGGGACCAGAATTCAGCGGACCGGAGACAGGGAAAGACCACAGGCACGCCCCTGCATTCGGCGCTGCAACCTGTCTTCTGAATCCCGTCTCCTGGCTCTTGAACCACAGGCTTCCCGCCCCCGGGGTGGCGAGATCCACTTGGCCTGGGGGCCAGGAGACCGAAGACCGTCGACCGAAGTTACTGGGAAGCCCCCTCAGGCCCCTGCGGGGCCCTACAACCGGGAAGGTAACGTTGCCTGGTCCGGGGGCCACAGCCGGCGGCGGGGCATGGGGCCTGCTTCCGGCCGGGCGCGAAGCCGGGCATTGAGATTCGCCGCGCAGGCATGGGGCAGCAACAATGGTTCCATGACCGTGGGGCCGGGACCGGACGGTTTCGCGGTGCGAGCGTTGGAGGCGCCGCGCGGCGAGCTGAGGAGCCGCACGCGGCTCTCCAGCAGGCCCCACGCCCCCCCGAGGTCCTGGCGGCGGGGCTCAGGAGCCGCCAAGCCGCCCAGCAGGCCGAAGGCCCCCGACCGACGACCAACGACTGACGACCAACGACCGAAGTTACCAGGAAGCTCCATGCGCATCTTCTTCACCGGCCCCACGGGATTCATCGGAAGCCGCCTCGTGCCGTTCCTTCGCGAGGCCGGCCACCAGGCCGTGATCCTGGTCCGCCCCCTCGAGCGGGCCGGCGGGGTTCCCGAGGCCGACCAGGTGGTCACCGGAAACCCGATGGAGTGGGGGCCGTGGTGGAAGCCGGTGGCAGAGTGCGATGCGGCCGTGAACCTCGCCGGCGAGTCGATTCTGGGCAAGTGGACCCCGGAGAAGAAGCTGGCCATTCGGGAGAGCCGGATCCGAACGACCCGGAACCTGGTGGACGCGATCCCAGGGGGTCGGTCCTTCACTCTTGTGAGTGCCTCTGCTGTCGGCATCTACGGGGATGCTGGGGACCGGATCCTTGATGAGGATGCTCCGCTGGGGCAGGATTTCCTGGCCAGGGTGGCCCAGGACTGGGAGACCGAGGCCTGGCAGGCCAGGGACCGGGGCGCGCGGGTGGTGATCACCCGGTTCGGCGTGGTGCTGGGGCCGGGTGGGGGGCCGTTGACCCGGTTGGCCAAGATGACCAAGCGGTTCCTGGGCGGGCCCGTGGGTGCGGGCCGGCAGTGGCTCTCGTGGATCCACCGGGAGGACCTGTGCCGGGCGGTCCGGTTCCTGCTGGAGCGGCCGGATCTGGAAGGGGTGTTCAACCTGGGCTCGCCCAACCCGGTGCGCCAGATCGAGCTCGCCCGCACGCTGGGGCGGGTGCTCGGGCGGCCGGCGTTCACCCCGGCGCCCGCGTTTGCCGTGCGCCTGGCCCTGGGCGAGTTCGCCTCCACGATCGTGTCGAGCCAGCGGATGTTGCCCAGGCGGCTGCTGGACGCCGGGTTTGAGTTTGCTTTTCCGGATCTGGAGGGTGCCCTTCGAGATATCCTGAGAGACAGGCAGATTGAAATGTGAAGACGCGGAACTACTTTGGCCCCGAGAAAAGCCGCCCGCGCTGGGGCCCGGAGACTCATCCGGGGAGGGGCTGGTTGCCCTAGCACCGGGGAGACGCGGTGGTGGGCCGGCGGTCCCATGGGCCCATTGACTCCTACCCTGGTTTGGCGTACCAAAGGTTCTTGTTTCGGTGAGGGAGGTAGCCCCGATGTGTGAGTCCAACGCCTTCCTGGTACGGGGGGACGAGGAGGAGCTGGTCCTCGAGGAGGTGACGTTCATGGAGCCCGTGGAGGGCGGGTACCGGCTCCGGAACCTGTTCGGCGAGGAGACGGTGGTCTCCGGCCGGCTCCAGGAGGTCAATCTCATCAAGCACAAGATCGTGTTCCGCGACGAGTAGCGTCAACGGCTTCCTGCGGGGGAGCGAGAGCTGAGACCCCATCCGCGAGATGGGGAACCCCTCGAACCTGAACTGGGTAATGCCAGCGGAGGGAAGCAGGACCGGCCGAAAGCCCGCCTTTCGTCCGATCTGCCCCCCTTACATCGCCCCTTCGACGTGCCCGGAGCACCATGTCGGCCCTTCCGTTTCCCGTCGTGGCCATCGCAGACCATGGAACCCTGGGCCCCGAGCTGGTGGAGACGGCGGCCCGGGTCGCCGGGGCCGGCCTGCGGTGGGTGTGCCTGCGGGCCAAGGGCCCGGACGTGGGGACTCGTCAGCGTGTGGAGTGGGGGCGCGAGCTGCTCCACCGCTGCCCCCGGGTGTTCCTGACGGTACACGGCGATCCGGAGGCGTGCGAGGAGCTCCGGGCCCCGGGACTCCACCTTCCCTCGGGCCGCCAGGACCTGGAGTCTCTCCGGAGACGGTTCCCGGGGGTGCTGCTCGGGGTCTCGTGCCACGATCGCGCGGAGCTGGAGGCCGCCGCCCGTGCGGGGGCGGACTACGCGTTCCTGAGCCCGGTGTTCCGGCCGAGCTCGAAGCCGTTGCGAGGCG
>JAADGT010000017.1 GCA_013152215.1 Deltaproteobacteria bacterium | reverse complement strand
TGCCGAACGCGGTGCAGGCGGCCACGGTGGCCGCGGCCAGCCCCCCCCGGGCCCCCCCCAGCACCTTGTAGGCGCAGTCGTAGAGGCGGCGGCTGATGCCGGCGTTGTAGGCGATCTGCCCCATCAGGATGAACAGGGGGATTACGGTGAGCCCCTCGGACGTGAACACCCCCCAGATGTCCCGGGCGGTCAGGTTCAAGGCCGCGGCAGGGTTCACCATGTACCCGAACCCGGCCACGCCGATCAGGGTCATCACGTAGGCCACCGGCATGCCGGTGAAGAAGCACGCCACCAGCACGAGGATCCCGGTCACCCCCACCGCCATGGGGCTCATGGGGCCTCCTGCGGGGGACGGTCGAGCACCTTCCGGGCGGAGGCGATCACGTCCAAGCCATATACGAGGGCGAACAGGAAGAAGGCCACCGCGATCAGGTAGATCACGGGGTAGGTGGGGATCCGCAGGGTCATCGAGACCTCGCCCGCCCGTCGCATGGTGGTGCCGTACTCCCACATCTGCACCCCGATCACGAAGAACAGGGCGGTGCCCACCCCCCCGGTGACCAGGTCCACCGCGGCCCGGGGCCGCTCCCCCAGCCGCATGACCACGAGGTCCACCCCCACGTGGGCCCGGGCCCGGTGGGCGTAAGGCATGGAGAACGCCAGGGCCATGGAGGCCAGCATCCCCGTGATCTCCACCGCACCCAGCACGGGGCGGCCGAGTGCCCGGCCCACCACGTCGGCGCAGGTGAGGAGCATCATCCCGGCCAGGCACGCCGCACTCAATGCGTTGGCCGCCGCCGTGACCTTTCGGACGAGGTCCTGTGGCACTGGGAACGCCTCCCGTTCGGGGCTCCGGGCGGACACCCGATTGGGCGCCCGCCCGGCACAGATCACTCGTACTTCTTCAGCACGCTGCGCACGATCTCCACGGCCTTGCGGCCCGGCAGACCCCTGGCCTCCTTCTCGCGCACGTACTCCTCGATCACCGGCTCCACCGCCTTCTTCCACCGGGCCGCCTCGTCCGGCGAGAGCTCGACCAGGTGGCCGCCCTGCTTCTCCAGGTAGTACTTCCTGCCCTCCTCGTCGATCTGGTCCCAGGCGGCGGCGGTCTTGGCGATCCACTCTTGGCTGACCTGGTCAATCACCTTCTTGGCCTTATCGGACAGGGCGTTCCACTTGTCCTTGTTCATCACCACGAAGAAGCCCGAGGTGTAGGCCATGGAGTAGTTCAGGGTGGTGTACTTGACCACCTCGCCCAGGCGCCAGCCCCGCAGCGCCTCCATGGGGAACAGGCCGCCGTCCACCACCCCCTTGGACAGGGCCTGATAGGTCTCGGGCATGGGCATGGCCACCGGCGTCCCGCCCAAGGCCTTCACGATCTTCGCGGCAAACCCGGTGGCGCGGAACTTGAGCCCACGCAGGTCCTCCAGGCTCCGCACCGCCCTGGATCGGCTGTTGAGCAGCCCGGGACCGTGGGCGTGAAGGTACAGCACCTTCACGTCGTCGAGCTCCTTGGGCCGAAGCTGCCGGTACACCTCGTTGATCGCCTCGGTGGCCGCCTTGGCGTTGGGGTACCCGAACGGCAGGTCCACGGCCTCCATCACCGGGAACCGGCCCGGGGTGTACCCGAACAGCGACAGGGCCACGTCCGAGATGCCGCTCACCACGCCGTCGTAGGCCTGCTTCCCCTTGGTGAGGGTCTGACCCGGGAAGTACTGGAACGTGACCTCGCCGTTGGTGCGTTTCTCGATCTCCTTGCACCAGGCCTCGGCCAGCTTGCTGTGGACGTGGCTCGGGGGGAACAGGTTGCTGTAGGTGAGCGTGACCCCGGCCCACGCGGCGACCGGGAACCAGAGGATCAGGGCAACGGGGATCCAGGCGGCTCGAAACCGGTTTCTCATGACGCTCCTCCTTCCGGGTGGTCCGGCAGGCGAGGCTGCCGGGAGGACAGCAGGCGGGGTCCGAAGATGCGGCGGCTTTGAAACACGATTATCCACGTTGGATGCCTTTCTCCGCGGGCAGGGAGAACAGGCCCAGAGAAAAACCATACAAACAAACAAGGTTCTACATTATGCCCGCCGTCTGGGAGGGCGTCAACGAGGAGGGAGGGGAATTCTCAGGGGAATCGTTCCGGAGGGGGACCTCAGGTGCGGCCCGGATGCCGGGGCAGCGTCACGGTGACCCGGGTACCGTGGCCGGGCCGGCTCTCGATGCGCAGCCTCCCGCCCAGGAGCTCGGTGAGGTGTTTGACGATGGCGAGGCCCAGGCCCGTGCCGCCCGTGGCCCGGGACCGGGCGGGGTCGACCCGGTAGAACCGCTCGGTCACCCGTGGGATCTCGTGGTCCGGGATGCCGATGCCGGTGTCCTCCACCGCAAAGGTCACGGTGTCGGCATCGGCGGACACCTCGGCCCACACCCGCCCCCCCCGGGGCGTGTAGCGCACCCCGTTCTGGACCAGGTTCACCAGGATCGACTCGACCTTCTCGGCGTCCAGCTCCGCCGGGACCTCGGCCCCGGGCACCCGGGCCTCCAGATTCACCCCGGCCTTCTCGGCCTCGGCCCGGAACATCTCCACGACCTGCCGCACCGGCTTTCGGGCGTCGAGGGGGGCGAGGCACACCGGTGCCCCTCCGGCCTCGATCCGGGCCAGGTCCGACACGTCCCGCAGCAGCGCCTCCAGCCGGAGAGCGTTGCGATGGATCGCCTCGACGAACCGCAGGGCCGCCTTGGGGTCGGCGAGGGCGGTATGCCGCAGGGTCTCGGAAGCCCCTCGGATGGCGGTGAGGGGGGTTCGCAGCTCGTGGCCCAGGTTGGCCACGAAGTCGGTGCGCATCCGCTCCAGCTCGTGCTGACGGGTCACGTCGCGCAGCACCACGAGGGTGCCCGGCCGTCCGGTCTCGTCCGGGAACGGAACGAACCGCACCAGCAGCCGGCAGGGAGGGTCCGGCCAGTCCACGGCCACCGGCTCTGCAGCGGCCTCGGGATGTCGGCTCCACCGGTCCAGGGCCTCAAGCAGGTCCGGGTGGCGAAGCACCTCCGGACCGGTGTGGGCCGTGGGATCGTCGCGGAGCCGGAGGATGTGCCGGGCGGCGGGGTTGACCAGACGGACCCGGTCGTCTCCGCCCAGCACCAGCACCCCGTCGGGCAGGTGCTCCAGCAGGGCCTGGAGCCGCTCGTGCTCCCGCCGGATCTCGGCCAGGTCCCGGCGCAGGCCGTCCCGCAGGGCCAGGAGGGCCCGCTCCAGGTCGGCCAGGTCGTCGGCACCGTGCACCGCGAGGTCGGCGTCCAGGTCCCCACCGGCCGCCCGGGCCGCAAACCGGGTCAGGGCCCCGATCCGGCGGGTGAGGGACCGGGAGAACCACCAGGCCAGCACCAGGGCCGCCGCCACCCCTCCGAGCGCGGCCAGGGCCACCCTCTGGCGCATCTCGGCCCGAACCTTCGCGACCGAGGCCAGGCTCTGGGCCGCCCGCACCACCGGCACGCCCGGCACGGCCACGTACAGGAGCGGCTCTCCGATCGAGGCGC
>JAADGT010000196.1 GCA_013152215.1 Deltaproteobacteria bacterium | reverse complement strand
ATATACGTTTTTGCGGAACGGAACACTAGCAGCCTGAAAGTCCGAAAAAGGCCCGTCGGTTGACGGGCCTTTTTTTTCGGTTACGGTGGTGCCGTGCCGACGGCCGAACCGGTCCCCCTTTGTCCGAACGATGGAGGCTGCCATGGACCTGAGCACGACTTACCTGGGGCTCTCCCTCTCCCACCCGGTGATCCCTGGCGCGTCGTCCTTGACCGAGGGTCCGGACCGGGTTCGGAGGCTCGAGGACGCGGGTGCGCCCGCCGTGGTCCTGCCGAGCCTGTTCGAGGAGGATATCGAGCACGAGCGGCTCCGTCGCCTCCGCGACGTGGAGGCACCGTCGGAGTCGTTCGCCGAGGCATTGAGCTACTTTCCCCGGGCCGGAACCGAGGGCATCCCCGGCCCGGACGCGTACCTGGAGCGCCTTAGAAAGATCAAGGAGGCCGTTGCGATCCCGGTGATCGCCTCGTTGAACGGCGCGTCTCCCGGCACCTGGGTGGAGTACGCGCGGCAGATCCAGGAGGCCGGGGCCGACGCCCTGGAGCTCAACGTGTACTTCCTGGCCGTCCACCCCGGGGTGGGCCCGGCCGAGGTGGACGACCGGGTGGTCGAGGTGGCCGGCTCGGTGGTGAAGGCCGTGTCCGTGCCCGTGGCGGTGAAGCTCTCCCCGTTCTTCTCGTCGCTGCCCCACCTGATCGCCCGGCTCGGGCGGGCCGGGGTCCGGGCCGTGGTGCTGTTCAACCGGTTCTACCAGCCCGACATCGATCCCGAGGCCCTCGAGGTGGTCCCGCGCCTGCGCCGATCCACCCCTGCCGAGCTGGGCCTCCGGCTTCGGTGGACCGCCCTGCTGGCGCGCAGGGTGGCCCCCCAGATCGCCGTGACCGGCGGGGTTCACGGGGCCGAGGACGCGGTCAAGGCGCTCCTGGCCGGGGCCCGGGCCGTCCAGATGGCCTCGGCGCTCCTCGAGCACGGACCCGACCACCTCGGAGCCGTGGTCCGGGGCCTCACCGAGTGGATGGAGCGCAAGGGGTACGAGTCCCTGGACCAGGTCCGGGGCCTGCTGGCCTCGGACGGCTCGTCCGACCCGGCCGGCCTGGTGCGGGCCAACTACGCCCGGGTGCTGCGATGCGGGGTCTGACGCGGATCGCGGCCCTGGCGGCGCTCATGCTGATTCCCCTGGCCGCGGCAGCCGAGGTGCTGTGGGTCGAGGACTTCGAGGGGGACCTGGGCAAGGGCTGGGAGGAAAAGCGGTTCTCCGGGCAAACCTTGTACGAGGTGGTCACCGAGCCGGACGGCAACCGGGCCCTGCGTGCCGAGAGCCGAGGGGCGGCCTCCGGCCTGGTGTTCGAGATCCGGTTCGACCCCTGCCGCTACCCGATCCTGTCCTGGCGCTGGAAGGTGGACCGGGTGGTGGAGGCGAGCGACCCCACCCGCAAGCAGGGCGACGACTACGCCGCCCGGGTGTACGTGGTGTTCCCCCACTGGTTTCCACCCAAGACCAAGAGCCTCAACTACATCTGGGCCACCCGGCTGCCGCCGGAGACCGCTGTGCCCAACCCGTTCTTCTCGAACGCGGTCATGATCGCGGCCGAGTCCGGGCCGGCCCGGGTGGGCCGGTGGGTGGAGGAGCGGCGGAACCTGGTGGAGGACTACCGCCGCGCCTTCGGCCGGGATCCCCCCAAGGCCGGGGCCGTGGCAGTCATGACCGACACCGACCAGACCGGCGAGTCGGTCACGACCTGGTACGACGACATCCGCCTCGAGTCCCTGGACGCCCCGGCCTGCGCAGAGTAGACACGGGGCCCCCGGATCGGGTACCGTCTCTGCCCGCTTCCGACGACCGACACCCGCACCATCGAGCCGCCCGCCGTGCCCCGCCCCATCGCCCGCTTGTCCCAGTCCCTGTCCTCCCGGCTCCTGTCCGCCTCCCTGCGGGGGTGCGAGGTCCCGTGGGTCCGATCCCTGGCGGAGCGGTACGGCCTGAATCGGACCCGCTACCGCCGGGAGGAGGCGGTCGAGGCCGTGGTGGAGGCCGTGGCGGCCCACTACGCCGAGCACCGGTTTGAGGCGGCCCTGGCCGCCCGACAGGCCCGGGTGTACCAGAAAGTGTACTTCCGGCACCGCCTGCGACGCCTGGACCCCTCCGATCCCCGCGCCGCGGAGTACCGGCGCCGAGCGGCCGAGCTCGACGGTCTGGGTGACTCGATGGCGATCATCCGCCATCTGGCCCGGTACTACGCCGAGGACATGGTGGCCGAGCTCAACCCGGCCTTCTTCCTGCTGTTTCGAGCCGTGGCTCGAAGGATCTTCCCCCACTTCGTGAAGAGCATCCGGGTGCTCGAGGAGCGCGAGGGGGTGCTCGACCGGGTCCGGCGGGCCGTGGAGCGCGGGCCGGTGTTCCTTCTGCCCAACCACGTGTCCAACGCCGACCACGTACCCCTGTGCTTCGCCCTGAACGCAGCCGGCATCCCTCAGCCCCGGATCGCAGCCGGGGCCAACCTGTTCCGCGGGGTGTCCACGGTGGTGCTCCCGGCCATGAACGCCTACAAGATCCGGAGGGAGCAGATCGGGGCCGAGGCCCGGTGGCCCTACACGGTGCGGTGGTTCCAGAACCCGGTGTACCGAAGGGTTCACACCGCCTACCTCTGGTTCGGGTGGGACCGAAACGAGCCGTTCCTGTTCTACCTGGAGGGCACCCGCTCCCGGGACGGCCGGCTCGGCAAACCCAAGCGGGGCATCGTGGGCGACATCCTGGAGTACCTGGGGCATACCGGCCGCCGGGCCTGGGCCGTGCCGATCTCGCTGTCCTACACCCTGGTGCCCGAGGACGAGGAGATCGAGGCGGCCCGCCGGGGGGCCGAGATCTCCCAGCAGGACCTGGTCAGCCAGCTGACCCGGCTGGACCGCCGATACCGGCAGTTCGGCGACCCCCCGATCCATCTACGGTTCTCCGAGCCCCTGGAGCTCGTTGCGGGTGAACCCGCCGACCGGGTGGCGGCCCGGATCCTCGAGCGCATCGGCGCGGGGATCGTGCCGGCGTCCACCTCGCTCCTGGCCCGCGCCGTGCTCTCGGTGGTCCACCGCGAGGGCGGCACCCCTTGGTTCCGGCCGGAGGAGGCCGAGGCCGCATTCCGGGCCGGCTCAGAAGCGGGTCGGTGGGACGAGTTCGGGGAGGCCCTGGCCCTGTTCCAGCAGAGGGGGTTCGTGGACCCCGACCCGACGCGGTCCCGGTACGTCGTGCGAAACGAGCCCCTGATCGTTCAGTACGCCAACCGGATCGCACACCTGCCGGAATCGTTGGGACGGTAGGACGTTAGGATGTTAGGACGTTGGGACGTTGGGACGGTAGGACGTTAGGACGTTGGGACGAGGGGGGGAGCAACGCCGTGCACACGCCCCCCCGTCACCCATGGCCCGCTACGCGGGCCGCTGGAAAGCTATTAACCCGGCGACAAAATAGGCGCCTCACCTCGGAGCGCGGGGCAAGGGACCTGCCTCCGGCCGGGCGCGAAGCCGGGCATGAGATTCGCCGCGCAGGCACAG
>JAADGT010000313.1 GCA_013152215.1 Deltaproteobacteria bacterium | reverse complement strand
CGCGGCCGTGGGGGTGGACGCCCTGTTCCTGGAGGTTCATCCCGACCCGGACCACGCCCTGTGCGACGGGCCCAACTCGGTGGTCCTGTCGGACCTGGAGGCCCTGGTGGGCACGGTGTTGGCCCTGGACCGGGTCCGAAGGGGAGGGACGCCGTGAGCTTGCTGCCCACCGCCCGCAGGGTTCTGGAGATCGAGGCCGGCGCGATCGCCCGGCTGGCCCGGGACCTTGGGGACGAGTTCGACGCGGCCGTGGACCTGCTGGAGGGGTGCCGGGGCAAGGTGGTCCTGACCGGCATGGGCAAGAGCGGCATCGTGTGCCGCAAGATCGCGGCCACCCTGGCCTCCACGGGCACGCCGGCGTTCTTCCTGCACCCGGCCGAGGGGGTGCACGGCGACCTGGGCATCCTGGCCCGGGGCGACGTGGTCGTGGCCGTGTCCAACTCGGGCGAGACCGAGGAGCTGGTGGAGATCCTGCCCGTGATCCGGCGCCTGGAGCTGGGGCTGGTGGCGATCACCGGCAACCCCCGGTCCACCCTGGCCCGGCGGGCCGACGTGGTGCTCCACGTGCCGGTGGAGGAGGAGGCCTGCCCCCTGAACCTGGCGCCCATGGCCTCCACCACGGCCACCCTGGCCCTGGGCGATGCCCTGGCCGCGGCCCTGATGGAGCGCAAGGGGTTCACGGCCGAGGACTTCGCCCGGTTCCATCCAGCCGGCTCGCTGGGAAGGCAGCTGGTGCTGCAGGTGGACGACCTGATGCACGACGGCGAGGCCGTGCCCCGGGTGGACGTGGCCGAGGCCATGCCCGAGGTGCTTCTGGAGATGACCTCGAAGCGTCTGGGCCTGGCCGGGGTGTTCGACCCGGAGGGGCGGCTGGTGGGGGTGATCACCGACGGGGACCTGCGCCGGGGGCTGGAGCAGGGCCCCGAGTTCCTGGAGAAGCGGGCCGGGGAGGTGATGACCCCCGACCCCAAGCGGGTGGCCCGGGGGACCCTGGCCGTGGAGGCCCTGCGCACGATGGAGCGGTTCGCGATCACGGCCCTGTTCGTCACGGAGCCGGACGACCCCGATCGGGTGTGCGGGGTGGTGCACATCCACGATCTGGTGAAGGCAGGACTGCGATGACGCTGACCGAACGGCTGGCCCGGGTGGAGCTGCTGCTCCTCGACGTGGACGGGGTGCTCACCGACGGCCGGGTGGTGATCGACGACGAGGGGGTGGAGACCAAGGCCTTCGACGTGACCGACGGCCACGGGCTGAAGCTCCTGCAGCGGGCGGGGGTGGAGGTGGGGTTCGTGACCGGCCGCCGCAGCCGGGTGGTGGAGCACCGGGCCCGGGAGCTGGGGGTGACCGAGGTGCACCAGCGGGTGCGCAACAAGCTCGAGGTGGTCCGCGAGATCCTGGGCCGCCGGTGCCTCGCTCCCGACCGGGTGGCCTACGTGGGCGACGACCTGGTGGACCTTCCGGTGATCACCCAGGTGGGGGTGGGGATCACCGTGGCCGACGCGCCGGAGTACGTGCGGGAGCGGGCCCTGTGGGTGACCTCGAGGCCGGGGGGGCGCGGGGCGGTGCGGGAGGTGTGCGAGGCCATCCTGCGGGCCCGGGGCGCCTGGGCCGAGGTGACCCGCAAGTACTTCCACCCCGAACCCCTATGAGTCCGGCGGGGGGAGTAGGCTTGTTTCTCCGGAGGGTGGGGCATGGGGCCTGCATTTCAGGAATCAGGACTCGGTGGACAGAAGACAGGGGAAAGCCGACTCCGGGATTTTCCTGTCCTCCGAATTCTGACTCCTGAAACCCATGCCCCCCGACCGTGAGGTGGAGGCAAAGAGGCATGGTGTTGCCAGAACGCGTGGGAATCCGGGAGGTTTTCAAGCCTCCCAGCGTCCTAGCCTCCTAGCGTCCTAGCGGAAGTTACTGGGAGATGACCGGGGCTAGGACCGCAACGATCGGCTGGGTCGCGGCCGCGCTCGCGGTGGGGGCGGTGGGGGGCTGGATCCTCCTGCACCGACCGGCCGCGCCGCCGCCCGAGCCCGCGAAGGAGCAGCGGACCGTGTCCGAGGGGGAGGGGATCGAGGTGGTCGGGCAGGAGCCCGGCGGCCGGGTGTGGACCCTCCGGGCCGACCGGGTCCGGGGTGTCGAGGAGGAGGCCTCGGGCGAGCTCATGGGGGTGACCGCCGAGATTCGGGATCCGGGCCAGCGCCCGGTGCGGATCGAGAGCGGTCGAGCTAGGGTGGCAGGGGGCCGGACCGTGACCTTCACCGGCGGGGTGGTGATCCGGTGGGCGGGCCATGAGGTGCGGGGGGCCTCGGCCCGGTACGAGAGGGACCGGGGCCGGGTGGTGTCGCCGGGCCGGGTGGTCTGGACGGGGCCGGGGCTCCGGGTGGAGGGGCAGGGGCTCATCGTGGAGCTGGAACCCCGGGTCGCTCGCCTCTCCGGAGGGGTGAGGGCCCGGGTGGGAGGACGAGGACCGTGACCCTTCGTGTCGCAACGGCGCTCATCAAATTGACCGGGCGGATGGACGGGCGCTGCCGCCCCCTGCCCGGGAGGGCAAGGGACCTGACGGAGAGCCGGGCGCGGCCCCTTAGCTCGCCGCGCAGCGCCTCTGACGCTCGGACCGCGAAATGGTTCGGACTCCACGGGATTGTCAGGAAACCAGCTCTTCGGCTTCGTGCCTGCGCGGCGAATCCCAATGCCCGGCTTCGCGCCCGGCCGGAGGCAGGTCCCTTGCCCCGCCCCTTGAGGTGGCGCGTCTATATTGTCGCCGGGTTAACGATGTTGCTGACCGCGGCCGCCGTGGCGGCCCAGGCGCCGCTGGGAACCTGGGCCCAGGGCAAGGAACCCCTCCAGGTGGATGCAGAGTCCCTGGAGGTGCGCGGTGAGGAGGCCCGGGTGGTGTTCTCGGGCCAGGTCCGGGCCCGTCAGGGCGACCTGACCCTGGAGGCGGATCGCCTGGAGGTGACCCTGGACCCGGAGACCCGGGAGCTTCGCACCGCGTACGCCCAGGGCAACGTTCGGATCCGGCGGGGAGACGTGCTGGCCACGGGCCGCACGGCCCGGTACGACGCCGCCCGGGGCGTGGTGGTGCTGGAGGGCGATCCCAAGGTGTGGCGGGGCAAGAACCTGGTGGCGGGCGACCGGATCACCCTGTTCCTCGCGGAGGACCGGTCCGTGGTGGAGGGGGCGCGGGCGGTGATCTACCCCCAGGGGGAGGAGCGTTGACCGGCCCCCGTCGCCTGGAGGCCCGGGGCCTCGTGAAGCGCTACCGGGGCCACGAGGTGGTTCGAGGCATCCAGTTGGCGGTCGAACGGGGCGAGGTGGTGGGGCTGCTGGGCCCCAACGGCGCCGGCAAGACCACCACGTTCTACATGATCGTGGGCCTGGTGCGGCCCGACGAGGGGTCGGTGTGGCTGGACGATCGGGAGATCACCGCCCTCCCCATGTACCGACGGGCACGGCTCGGGGTCGGCTACCTCCCCCAAGAGGCCAGCGTGTTCCGGGGCCTCACGGTGCGCGACAACGTGTTCGGGGTGCTCGAGGCCCGGGGAGTG
>JAADGT010000067.1 GCA_013152215.1 Deltaproteobacteria bacterium | reverse complement strand
ACTCCTGGCGATCTTGGACTCAGGGGCGTGCGTGGATCCCCACCTGGCCGACCAGCTCCTGCTGCCCCTGGCCCTCGTGCCGCAAGAGTCCGTGTTCCGCACCGCTCGGGTCACCCGGCATCTCATCACCAACGCCTGGGTGATCCGCCGGTTCCTTCCGGCGGTAGAGATCGAGATCGACGCGCCGGAGGGAGCGTCCGGCCGGGTACGGGTGCGGGGAGTCGAGCCGGGGTGAGGGGACGGCCCGTTCACCGAGCCGGCCTCGCCCTGCTGCTCGGTGCCCTCACAGCTCTGGGATCGTGCTCCCGGGACGAGCCCCGGCTCCCGCCCCTCGCCTCCGACGACACGGTGGTGGCCCTGGGCGACAGCCTCACGGCCGGAACCGGTGCTCCGGCCGGCGAGAGCTATCCCGAGGTGCTCGGTCGGCTCCTCGGGCGACCGGTGCTGAACGCGGGGCGGCCCGGCGAGACCACGACCGAAGGGCTCCGTCGCCTTCCGGGCGTCCTCGAAGCCCACCGCCCGCGGCTCGTGATCCTGTGCGAGGGAGGGAACGACTTCCTGCGGGGAACGCCGCCCGAGGTCGTGAAAGCCAACCTTCGTCGAATGATCCAGACCGTGCGAAGATCCGGGGCCGAGGTCGTGCTCGTGGCCGTGCCCCGGCCGGGTCTCCTGGTGTCGGTGCCGGATCTGTACGAGGACCTGGCCGGAGAGTTCGGGATCCCTGTCGAGGCCGAGGTGCTGCGAGAGGTCCTGACCTCACCGGCACTGAAGAGCGACCCGATTCACCCCAACGCCCAAGGGTACCGGCGCATCGCGGAGGCCCTGGCCTCCCTGCTCCGCCGTGCCGGTGCGGTGGACTGACCGCGCCGCGTCTTGAGGGAAGCCGCGTCGCGGTGCTATCTTCCCGTGCCGGGCCCGGGTGGTGGAACCGGTAGACACAAGGGACTTAAAATCCCTAGGCCGCAAGGCCGTGCGGGTTCGAATCCCGCCCCGGGCACCAACAATGATCTCAAGGCTTTCGGCTTTCTGCCCAACCCCTTGTTTTGCCCGCCCCGATAGGTGCCCACCCGGGTGTTCTCTTTTGGGGTCCGCAGGAAAAGATCGCCCCGCTGGCTTCCTTCTTCTGGCCGGCGGGGCCAAGGGGGACCGCAGGACGGCGAGGACAGCGCCTTTGGGGTCGCCGGCCCTCGCGAGCTCGATGTGGCGGCCCTTGGCGTTCGCCCTGTCTCGCAGCGTTGCCCGTTGACGTGCCAAATCCAGGGAGGGGCGTTCCACAAGGATTCCTTCGATCCGCTTTTTGCGCCACCGTTCGAGCTCCCGGGGATTGAGGCCGCCTGAGGGGCGATCTTGATTGACGAGGGCGTGGAAGCGTGATTGCATTTTCGCGCCGAGTGGCTCAGGCAAATCGGCTCGGCCCGCCGGTTGGTCCTCATGCGGGTGGAGGGCGACGGCATGGCTCCACACTCTATGAGAACCGTGATCATGATCCGCCGGGGCAAACGGGAGCGGCGGCCGGCTCAGGGGGGTGGCATCGAGATCATCGGCGACACCCCCCGCTATGGAGAGGAGGTGTTCTAAAAAGGGGGCACCCGGGCTTTGGGTGATTGGACAGGCGGTTTGAATGGCAAGAAAATCGAGCTAATCCATCATCGACCAAGGGGGTGGTTATGAAGGGGGCGCGGTGGGGCATTCTTTTGGGGGCGATCCTGTCTTTGATCAACATCGGGGCGTCGGCGGGGGAACCGCTTTGTCCGATCCGGGAATGGAAAGATCCTCGCCAAGATGCTCGATGCGTCGTTCTCGACTCCCTGATCCTCGGCGGAGGGACGGTTCAGAGCGGCATCTGGTACCTCGGGGCCTCGGCTACCCGTGACCGCAGGGGGGTTCAGCTTGGTTTCATCGTGCAGTGGGTGGGTCCGTCTTGGGCTTTCCTCTCGCCCGGTGAGACTCTCACCTTCCTTGTGGACGGGAAGGAGATCCCCTTGTCGTGTACCGGTAGCGACGGCCGGCGCAACATCACGGACACCGGCGCCGCGACCGAGACGACTTTCTGTGGGGCGAGCCCGGAGACCCTTGATCAAATCATCTCCGCCAAACGCGTTCTGATCGAGATAAAGGGCGAGACGCTGACCCAACGGGCCGCGCTGGACACCGGAGATCTGGCCTGTCTACGAGCCTTCCATGACACAGCACATGGAGCCGTTATGGTGGGGGCAAAGTAGGCAACTCCCCTTCTTCTGCCCTCTCACTGGGCCGCCACCCTCCAGGGGGGCGGGGCGCAGCGGGCGCAGGCCATGCAGCCCGCGCGAGGCGTGACGGCGCCCTCTCCGAGACATCCCTTGACTCCCCCGGGGCTGTGCACGCACATGGTGATGTGAGTCGCCCCCCATCCCGGTGGGACCTGGAGGCTGAGGGCCTGGCGGATCACGAGCCGGGGTAGTGCCCAGAGTTTCCGGGCTAGCCCGCATTATTCATGAGCGTTCGTCGCGAAACCGTCGAGTGTGCGTCAGATCGGGGCAAGCGCAGCAACGAGGGGCACGGTACGTCGAGCCCCGAGGCGCGAGCACGCCCCGAGATGGCGTGCAATCGGCGGTTGCAGCAGAAGGCTTCATGAATAATGCGGGCTAGCCCGCCCATCCCAACGCGTCCAGGGCCCTGCGCCAGCGCTCGTCGAAGGGAGCGGTGACCCGGACGGGCTCGCCCGTGGCCGGGGAGGGGAAGACCAGGACCCGGGCGTGGAGCAGCAGGCCCGGCACGCCGAGACGCTCGCGGAACATGCGGTTGTGGCGGCCGTCGCCGTGGACCGTGTCGCCCACGACCGGGTGGGCGATGCCCGAGAGGTGCCGGCGGATCTGGTGGGTGCGGCCCGTGAGCGGCCGGACCTCCAGCAGGCTGTACCGGGCCGTGGGGAACGGCCCCACCGGGATCGGAAGCTCGGCCGTGGCCAGACGGCGGTACCGGGTTCGGGCCGGCCGCACCGCCCCGGTCTCCTTGTCCCTGAGCGGCCGGTCGATCTCTCCCTCCGGATCGGTCCATCCCCGGACCACCGCGTGGTACGCCTTCTCCACCCGACCCTCCCGGAACGCCCCGGCGAGAACCTGGGCCGCCTCGGGGCTCAGGGCCATCACCAGGGCCCCCGAGGTGGGCCGGTCGAGCCGGTGCACGGGATAGACCCATCGGCCCAGGTGCTCCCTCAACCGCCGGAGGACCGAGTCCTTCTCCCGGATCTTGGGCACGGGGTGGACGAGGAGCCCTGCGGGCTTGGCCACCGCCACGCAGGCATCGTCCTGGTAGAGGATGGGAAGCGGCGGGGTCGGGGTCACCCCGTCACCCGGTCGTACCGCTCGAACAGCATCTGGAAGGTACCTCGGCCTTGGGTCTTGGACCGGAGGTCGGTGGAGTAGCCGAACATCCGCCGCAGGGGCACCAGGGCCTCCACCTCGGTGATGCCGGCGCCGGCGTTCATGCCCCGCACCTCGCCCCGGCGGGCGTTGATGTCGCCGATCACGTCGCCCACGTTCTCGTCGGGCACCTGGATCTGGACCCGCATGATCGGCTCGAGCTGCACCGGGCCGGCGCTCCGGGACGCCTCGCGGAACGCCTGGTTCGCGGCCACCTTGCACGCCATCTCGCTGGGGTTCTCGGGGTCGAACGCGACGGAGAGCACCTCGACCTCCACGTCCTCGACGGGGTAGCCGCCGAGCTCGCCGCTGAGCCAGGCCTCCCGGATCCCCTGCTCCACGGCCTGGGCCACCGCCTCGGGCAGCTCACCGGCCGGGGCCAGGGTGACGCGGTTCCCGGAGCCCCGCTCGGCCGCGGCCACCCGCACCCGCACCGTGGCCCAGTGGCGCTTGTCTCCCAGGGTGCGGTCGAAGGTGGCCTCGGCCTCGCCCTCGCCCTCCACGGTCTCCTTGTACACCACCTGGGGCCGGCCCACCTGCACCGGCAGGTTGTAGTCGTCCTTTATCCGGCGCACCAGCACCTCCAGGTGAAGCTCACCCATGCCCGAGATGATGGTCTGGCCGGTCTCCTCGTTCACCTCGTGATGGAAGGTGGGGTCCTCCTCCTCCAGGCGCCCCAGCACCTCGAGGAGCTTGGCCTCGTCCTGGCTGCGCTCCGGCTCCACGGCCACGCTGATCACCGGCGGGGCGAACGCGATGGTCTCGAGGAGCAGGGGGTGGTCCTGGTCGCACAGGGTATCGCCGGTGACCGTCCACTTGAGCCCCGTCAGGGCGATGATGTCGCCGGCCCGGGCCTCCACCTCTCGCTCCTTCTTGTCGGCGTGGAGCCGCAGCACCGCCGCCGGCTTCTCCACCTTGCGTCGGGTGGCGTTGTACAGCCGTCCCCCACGGAACACGCCGGAGTACACCCGCACGTAGGTGAGCTTGCGGCCCACGTCCTGCTGGATCTTGAACGCCAGGGCCGCGAACGGCTCCTTCTCGGAGGCCCGGCGCACCTCCTCGGCCCCGGTGTCCGGATGGACCCCGCGGATGGGGGGCACGTTCAGGGGGCTCGGCAGGTAGTCCACCACGGCGTCCAGCACCGGCTGCACCCCCTTGTTCCGGAGGGCCGACCCTGCCAGCACCGGCACGATCCGGCCCGCCAGGGTCTCGCGCCGGAGCACCTTGCCCAGCTCCTCCGGGTCGGGCCAGGCCCCCTCCAAGAACGCCTCGGCCACGGCGTCGTCGAAGTCGGCCAGGGCCTCCAGTAGGGCCTCGCGCCGGGTCTCCAGCTCGGCCGCCTCGTCCCCCTCGGGGGCCCGCCGGGTCATGGTGGCCCCCCGGTCCGCGTCGTCCCACTCCAGCACCTCGCCCCGAAGCAGGTCGAGGCACGCCCGAAACCGGTCCTCGGCTCCCAGGGGGGTTACCACCGGCACGGGCACGGCGCCCAGCCTCTCGCGCACGCTGTCCACGCTGCGGTCGAAGTCGGCCCCCACCCGGTCCATCTTGTTCACGAACACGATGCGGGGAACGCGGTACCGGTCGGCCTGGCGCCAGATCGTCTCGGTCTGGGGTTGTACGCCCGAGACCGCCTCGAGCACCACCACGGCGCCGTCGAGCACCCGCAGGGAGCGCTCCACCTCCACCGTGAAGTCCACGTGGCCGGGGGTGTCGATCAGGTTCAGGCGGTGCCCCTTCCACTCCACCCGGGTGGTGGCCGCGGTGATGGTGATCCCCCGCTCCTGCTCCTGACGCATCCAGTCCATGACGGCCTGGCCGTCGTGGACCTCGCCGATCTTGTGGGTGCGGCCCGTGTAGTACAGGATCCGCTCGGAAAGGGTGGTCTTTCCGGCGTCGATATGGGCAAAGATTCCGAAGTTCCGAATGTCTCTCATGCTCGCGGCTCCACACAACCGACCCGGCCGCAATCGGTCGACGGTCTAGGGCCTTCGGCCCGCTAGGCGGCTGGGCTGCTAGGCCGCTAGGCGGCCGGGCCGCTTCCCCGAACCGTCTCCAAACCCTCGATGGAGCATGGGGCCTACTGGAGCGCCGGGCGTGGCCGTATCGGGGGTCAGAAGCTTTTGGTTTGAACGCAACCCGGTGTCACCGGCCGGTCAGGCCGGGCTCCGGCGACAGGGGGTCTGAGATCTTCACGTGCCCCCCCAGGGTCTCGCGCTCCTGGCCATCCACGAGGAACTGAACCTCCCGGACCCCGGGCACGTTCTCGACCAGGGTGTGCACCAGGGCGAACACCGTGAGGAGCTCCCCCGAGGCGCCCCCGGCCGAGAACCCCTGAAGGGTGGATCCGTCGAGGTCCAGGATCGCCAACCCCTCCGAGCCCAGGTAGGCTCCCCGAACCCGGACCCCTTCGGGCAGCACCGGGGCCGCACCGTCCTCCCCCGGGCCCCGGGCCAGCTCCTCCACGAGACGCCCCATCAGCTCGGTGGTGCCCAGGCCGGCGGGCACCTCCCGCTCCTCGGCCACCAGCCGGGTCCAGCGGGGGTCGGCAAAGTACAGGGTCACCCGGTGCCGCGCCCGGCCCACCGCGGTCAGGCGGGAGAGCTCCTGGGGCGGCACCAGCCGGCCGGTCCACCACAGCCAACCGGTGCCGGCGGCCGCACCGAGCACCAGCAGCAGGATCACCCAGCCCACCC
>JAADGT010000030.1 GCA_013152215.1 Deltaproteobacteria bacterium | reverse complement strand
GCCAGGGGAGCGGCTGCGGCGCGTGCCCTCACGCGCCGCAGCGGACCGCGCCGAGGCGGCCCCTGCGAGGCCGTTCAGCGTAGGAGGGGCCCCCAGCCCCACCCCCTGGGAGAACAACGAGATTTTGGAAACGATCCACTAGTCTCTGGTTTCCAGTCTCCAGCCCGCAGGGGCCGAAGGGGGCTTCCTGCGTGCGGGCCTGAGGCGCAATAATGTAACGGTTGCGGCCCGAGAGGCAAACCTTTGGGCCTTCGGCCCGCTGGGACGCTAGGACGCTAGGAGGCTGGGAGGCTCGAAAACCTTTTCGGGCCTTCAGCCCGCTAGACGGCCCGGCGGCTTCGGAGCCATCGCCAATGCCTTGGGGGGCATAGGGGCTGCCGGAGAGCCGAGCGCGGCTCCTATGCTCGCCGCGCAGTGCCTCCGGCGGCCGGACCGCGGCGAGAGAGCGGGCCTTTGGCCTTTTCGCTTCCCAGCTTTCTAGCTTTCCAGCTTATCTCCCATGGACGAGCTCGAAGCCAAGGTCTCCCGGTTTCCCACCCGCCCCGGCGTGTACCTGATGAAGGACGCCCAGGGGCGGGTGCTGTACGTGGGCAAGGCCAAGAACCTGCGGGCCCGGGTGCGCACGTACTTCCGCGAGGGGGCCGACGGCCGGCCGCGGGTGCGGTTCCTGATGGCCCGGGTGGCGGACGTGGACTTCGTGGTCACCGACACCGAGAAGGAGGCGCTGATCCTCGAGAACACCCTGATCAAGCGCCACCGGCCCCGGTACAACGTGGACCTCAGGGACGACAAGACCTATCTGTCGCTCCGGCTCGACGTGCAAAACCCCTTTCCGCGGCTCACCATGACCCGCCGGATCGTGCCGGACGGGTCCCTGTACTTCGGGCCGTACTCCTCGGCCCGCGCCCTGCGGGAGACCGTGGACCTGATCCACCGCATCTTCCCCCTGCGCCAGTGCCGCGACCGGGAGTTCCGGGCCCGCACCCGGCCGTGCCTGTACTGCCAGATGCGCGGCTGCCTGGCCCCGTGCTGCGGCCGGGTGACGCCCGAGGCCTACCGGGAGATGGTGGACCAGGTGGTGGCGTTCCTGCGGGGCCGGAGCCGGGAGCTCCTGGAGACCCTGCGGGCCCGCATGGCCGAGGCGGCCGAGCGGCTGGAGTTCGAGGAGGCGGCCCGGCTGCGGGACCGGATCCGCGCGGTGGAGGAGACCCTGGAGCGGCAGAAGGCCGTGACCCACCGGCCGGTGGACCGGGACGTGGTGGCCATGGTGCGCGAGGGGGCCGAGGCCGAGGTGGTGGTGCTGGTGGTGCGCAGCGGCAACCTGATCGACCGCCGGTCCTACTACCTGCCCCACCTCGAAGGGGACGACCCGGAGGTGATGGGGCAGTTCCTGCGGCAGTACTACCGGGGCGACCGGATCGTGCCGGCCGAGGTGGTGGTGGGGGTGGACGTGGGCGAGGACGAGGCCCGGGTGCTCGGGGAGTGGCTGTCGGAGAGGCGGGGTCGGCGGGTCCGGGTGGTGCATCCCCGGCGGGGCGAGAAGCGGGCCCTGGTGGCCATGGCCGCCGAGAACGCCCGGGAGCTCCTGGACGAGCGGCGCAAGACCAAGGTGGGGTACGACGCGGCGCTCGCCGAGCTGCGGGACCGGCTGGGGCTGGCCGGCCCGCCCCGGCGGATCGAGGGGTACGACATCTCCAACCTCCAGGGCGGGCAGGCCGTGGGCTCGATGGTGGTGTTCACCGACGGGTTCCCCGACCCGCGTAGCTACCGCCGGTTCGCGATCCGCACGGTGGAGGGCAGCGACGACTTCGCCATGCTCTACGAGGTGCTCCGGCGGCGCCTGGCCCGGCGGGACCAGCCCGGGTGGGAGCTGCCCGACCTCATCCTGATCGACGGCGGCCGGGGCCAGGTGGCGGCGGCTGCCAAGGCCCTGGAGGACGAGGGGGTGTCGGTGCCCCTGGCCGGCATCGCCAAGGCCCGGGTGCTCCCGGGCGGGGGGGCCGAGGTGGCGCGCTCGCCCGAGCGGATCTTCCTGCCGGGCCGGGCCAACCCGGTGCCGTTCGGTCGGAACTCGTCGGGCCTGTTCCTGCTGCAGCGGGTTCGGGACGAGGCCCACCGGTTCGCCCTGGCCCTCCACCGGAAGCGCCGGGCCCGGGCCAGCCTGGGATCCGCGCTGGAGTCGATCCCCGGGGTGGGGCCCAAGCGGCGCCAAGCCCTACTGCGCCGGTTCGGCAGCCTCAAGCGCCTCGCCGAGGCTTCGGCCGAAGAGATCGCCGCGGTCCCGGGGATCTCCGAGGCCCTGGCCCGGCGGATCAAGGAGGCCCTGGCCGAGGGGGAGAGCCGGGAGGGATGACCGGAGCGTTCGGGGCGCCTGTCCGGTGCACCTCGGTGCGGTTCCGGCCCAGGGCCTTGGCCCGGTACAGGGCGGCGTCGGCCGCGGCCACCAGGCCCTCCCGGCACCGGCCGGGTCCGGGAACCACGCTGGCCACCCCCACGCTCACGGTGACCCCCCGCGAGCCCGCCGGCGGGGGCAGCTCGATCCGCACGCCGGCGACCCGGTGCCGGATCTCGTCGGCCAGCCGGGCGGCTGCGGGCTTCTCGGTTCCCGCCAGCAGCAGCACGAACTCTTCCCCTCCGTAGCGGGCCGCCAGGTCCCCGGGGCGTCCCCCGAACGATCGGAGCACCTCGGCCACCCTGCCCAGGCACAGATCCCCGGCCAGGTGGCCCAACTCGTCGTTGAACCGTTTGAAGTGGTCGATGTCCACCAGGAGGAGCGACAGGGGATACCCGTGGCGGTAGGCCCGGTTCCACTCCTGCTCGAACGCCTCGTCGAAGGCCCGCCGGTTTGGGATGCCGGTCAGGGGATCGAGGTACGACAGCTCCCGGAGCGCCCGGTTCGAGGCCTCCAGCTCCCTTTTGTCCAGGGTGAGCAGCAGGGTCTGGAGGAAGTCCTTCCGGCGGTACCGTTCCAGCAGGTACCCGGTGGCCGCGCCGATCAGGTTGGTTGCGGCCAGGCCGGCCACGTTGTTCACGGCCACCGAAGGGGAGAGCACGCTGCCGAACAGGGCCAGGGGCACGTACAGGAGGGTCACGGCCGCGGCCGCGGCGGTTGCGGGGGCTACCCGCAGCCCGGAAAAGGCGTAGGCGAAGATGAGGAGAAGGATGAGGCTGGGGTAGTACAGCACCGCGATCCGAGGGTGCTGGGCCATGACGGCGATGAGGGCCCCGCCGCCTACGATCAGGGCCCCGGCGTAGGCGAGCGGCAGGTAGGGCCGCCCCCTCCTCCAGAACGAGAGCGCCAGGGCCCCGGCCACGGCCGGGCACGCCGCGCCGTATCGCAGGGCCCACAGGCGTGGTCGCAGACCGGGAAAGAGCGCCGCGTCCAGGAGCCCGAAGCTGGCGAGGATCGCGAGGCCGGCGGCCAGGGAGGTTCGCATCTGGGGCAGGAGGGCCGCCAGATCGTACCGGCGGAACGCCTGCTCCAACGGGTCTTGGAACCGCAGGGAAGCTCGGCTCCGCCGTGACTCGGCCTCCACGGCGGCCCGATCGGGCAGGGGATGCGGGAGGGG
>JAADGT010000215.1 GCA_013152215.1 Deltaproteobacteria bacterium | reverse complement strand
CGGCGCACCGCCTCGGGGTCGGTGCGCACCGTGCCCTCCACCCGAACCGCCACCACCGGGAACACCGTGCCCGTGCTCCGGCGGAACCCGGCGTACAGGGCCACGGCCAGCGCTGCCCCGGCCGCCAGCCACACCAGGGTGACGACCAGGGGAGCCAGGGCCGGCCGGGGGTTCGAGTTCTCTGCCGCGAAGGGCTCGTCTCTCACCGCTGCCTCACGCCTTCAAGGACGCTCCGGAGAGCATCCGTTCCACCAGGTCGTCGAACCCGATGCCTGCCGCGGCCGCGGCCTTGGGCAGCAGGCTCGTGGGCGTCATGCCCGGGATCGTGTTCACCTCGAGGACCCAGGGGTTGCCCTGGGGATCGAGCCGCAGGTCCACCCGGGCCGCACCCGAGCACCCCAGGACGGCGTAGGCCGCCCGGGCCACCTCCACAGAGCGGGAGGCCTCGACCTCGGCCAGGGGCGCCGGACAGAGGTAGCGGGTGCGTCCGGCCGTGTACTTGGCCTCGTAGTCGTAGAACCCCGAGTCCGGCACGATCTCCACCACGGGCAGATCCAGGTCGTCCAGGATCCCCACCGTGAGCTCCCGCCCCTCGATGAACCCTTCGATCAGCACCGTGTCCTCACACCCCCGCGCCACGTCGAGGGCTGCCGGGACCTCGCCGGGGGTCCGGGCCACCCCCACCCCCAGGGTGGAGCCGCCCCGGGGAGGCTTGGCCACCAACGGGGTCAGGACCTCCACGGCCTCGGCCCCCTGGCCGGGGGGCAGCACCTGCCACGGCGGGGTGGGGATGCCGCAGGCCTCGAACACCCGCTTCGAGGCCACCTTGTCCATGGCCAGGGCGCTCGCCAGCACGCCGGAGCCGGTGTACGGAATGTCGAGCATCTCCAGCAGCCCCTGGACCGTGCCGTCCTCGCCCCACCGGCCGTGCAGCGCCACGAACACGGCCTCGGGCCGAAGGCTCAGGAGCCGCCCCACCCAGTCGCCGACCGCGTCCACCTCGGTCACGTCGTGCCCCTTGCGCCGGAGGGCCTCGGCCACCGCCCGGCCCGTGCGCAGGCTCACCTCCCGCTCGTTGCTCCGTCCGCCCAGCAGCACCGCCACTCGGGTCATGGGGGCTCCTTTCGGCAATCCGGCTGCCGCCCGCTCACTCCTGCACCCGCAGCTTCCCCTTGGCCCACTCCCCCACGATCCGGACCTCGGGCTCCAGCTTGATCCGGTGCTTCACGTACACCCGCTCCTGGATCATGCCGATCAGGGCCACCACCTGGCTGGCGGTGGCCATCCCCGCGTTCACGATGAAGTTCGCGTGGATCCGCGAAACCTCGGCGTCGCCCACCCGCACGCCCTTGAGCCCGCACGCCTCGATCAGCCGGGCCGCCTTGGCGCCGGGGGGGTTCTTGAACACGCTGCCGGCGCTGGGCTCCTGCAGCGGCTGGGTCTCCTTGCGGCGGCCGTAGAGCTCCCGGGCCCGCTCCCTCACGGCCTCGGGCTCCGCCGGCTCCCCCTCTAACACGGCGGCCACGATCACCCAGCCGGGGGGCAGGTCCAGGCCCCGGTACCGGAACCGGAGCTCCGAGCGGCGGAGCAGCTCCACGCGACCGTCCGGGGTCAGGACCTCCAGCTCCACCACCCGGTCCCCGATCTCTGCGTCCCAGGCCCCGGCGTTCATGGCGAGGGCCCCGCCCACCGACCCCGGGATGCCCACCAAGGGCTCGAACCCGGTGATCCCTTGGTCCACGGTCCATCGGACCATCCGCCGCACGGCCACCCCTGCCTCCACCCGGAACGACGCCCCGTCCCGGGCTTCCAGGCCCCGGAACCCTTCGGTCAGGCAGATCACGGCACCCCGGATGCCGCCGTCTCGGACCACCAGGTTGGACCCGTTCCCCAGGACGAAGTAGGGAAGGTCCCGTTGGGTCAGGAACGAGACCAGGGCCGCCAGGTCCTCCCGATCCTCGGGGTACACCAGGAGGTCGGCCGGCCCCCCCACCCGGATGGTGGTCAGTCGGTCCATGGGCGCGTTCAGCACCACCCGCCCCCGGACGCGCTCTTGGATCTCATCCAGTGCCGTTCTCGCCATGGGTGTCTCCTTCTGCCAACCGCGCGACGATCCGCGCGCCCGCTCCCCCGATGCTGCCGGCCCCCAGGGTCACCACCAGGTCCCCGGGCCGGGCCCGTTCCGCCACGGCGTCGGGCACAGCGTCCAACGGCCCCACGAACGCCGCGTCCCGGTGGCCGTGGGTCCGCAGCCCCTCGGCCAAGGCCTCGGCCGTCACCCCCTCCAGGGGGGCCTCGCCGGCCGGGTAGATGTCGGTCACGAGCACGGTGTCCGCGTCGTAGAAGCACGTGGCGAACCGGTCCATCAGGTCAGCCGTTCGGGAGTACCGGTGGGGCTGGAACACGGCCACGACCCGCCGGCCGTACGCCTCCTTGAGGGCGGCCAGCACGGCCTGGATCTCGGTGGGGTGGTGGCCGTAGTCGTCCACCACGATCACCCCCCCGGCCTCGCCCACCACCTGGCTGCGGCGCTCCACCCCCTCGAAGGCGCACAGGGCGCGGCACGCCAGCCCCGGATCCACCCCCAACTCGTCGGCCACCGCCACCGCGGCCAACGCGTTGCGCACGTTGTGGACGCCGGGCACGGCCAGGTCCACCCGGCCCACGGCCGCACCCCGAACCACCACCTCGAACCGGGTCCGCGCCCCGGTGGTGCTCACGTCACGGGCCCGCACCTCGGCCTGCGCCGACAGGCCGTAGGGGATCACCCGCTTGCGCACGGCCGGCAGCACCTCCTGCACCCGGGGATCGTCGAGGCACAGGACCACGGCGCCGTAGAACGGCACCTTGTTGGCGAAGTCCACGAACGCCTGTTCGAGGGCCTGTTCGCTGCCGTAGTGGTTCATGTGTTCCCGGTCGATGTTCGTGATGACCGCCACCGTGGGCACCAGGGTGAGAAAGCTGCCGTCGCTCTCGTCCGCCTCGGCCACCAGGAACTCGCCCCGGCCGAGCACGGCGTTGGTGCCCACGCCCCGGAGCCGGCCGCCCACCACCACCGTGGGGTCCAGCCCGGCCTCGCTCAGCACGGCCCCCACCATGGAGGTGGTGGTGGTCTTGCCGTGGGCCCCGGCCACGGCCACGGCGTACTTCATGCGCATGAGCTCGGCCAGCATCTCGGCCCGGGGGATCACCGGCACGCCCCGGCGATGGGCCTCGACCACCTCCGGGTTGTCGAGCCCCACCGCCGAGGAGGTCACCACCACGGTGGCGTCGCCCACGTGCTCGGCCGCGTGGCCCTGATGGATCCGGGCCCCGAGGCCGGCGAGGCGCCGGGTGATCGGGGTGTCGCGCAGGTCGGACCCGCTCACCGGGTAGCCCAGGTTCAGCAGCACCTCGGCGATGCCGCTCATGCCGATGCCCCCGATCCCCACGAAATGGATGCGATGGTCTTTGCGGTACACGCGTTTCCTCGCTAGGCGGCTGGGCGGCGGACCGGAACGAACCGGTTTCGGGGGCTGAAGCGAGGAAACCATGTTGTCGGATGCGGTTTGGACGTGGAACGCGGCGGGGGGG
>JAADGT010000102.1 GCA_013152215.1 Deltaproteobacteria bacterium | reverse complement strand
GCTGTCGCGACCCTCCTCCGGGAGCTCGCCGGGAGGGCCGGAAGGAAGGATCTCGCGGACTCCCCGTACCTGGCCCCCCACCCCCTGGAGCTCGGGGAGTGAACTCGGCATGGGGACCTGCCTTCGGCCGCGCGCGAAGCCGGGCATGGGATGCGTCGCGCAGGCACGGGGTAGCGACGGTGGTCTCGTGACAGCCCGTTTTTTAGCCTCCTGGCCTCCCAGCTTCCTAGCGTCCCAGCGGGCCGAAGTCCCAACTTGGAAGGTCAGGCCGGGCTTCTGGATGGGGGCGGGTCTTCGAGCGCCCGTTGCACGGCCCGGAGGAGGTCGGCGGACCGGTAGGGCTTCCGGAGCACCTCGACCGCGCGAGCGCCGCACAGGTCCTCCGGGGAGCCGGCGTCCAGGTACCCCGTGGCCACGATCACCCGGACGCTCGGATCCAGCCGGAGCAGCTCCTCCAGGCACCGTTCCCCCCCCATCCCCGGCATGTTGAGGTCCAGAATCACCAGGTCCAGCCGGTCCCCCTGTTCCCGGTACACTTCCAGCGCGGTCTCTCCGTCCGGCACCGCGATCACCCCGTACCCCGCCCGCCCCAGCACCTCGCGGCAGACCTCCCTCACCGACTCCTCGTCGTCCACCAGCAGCACGGTGCCCGCGCCGGCCGGAGAGGGGGCTCCAGGGCCGGGGCCCGGGCCAGCCTCTGGCCGAAGCGGCTCCCCGCCGGCGGGCAGGAACACGTGGAAGGTCGTGCCTTTGCCGGCCGTGCTCTCGCAGGTGACTGTTCCGCCGTGGCCCTTCACGATCCCGTACACCGACGAGAGTCCAAGGCCGGTGCCCTGCCCCACCTCCTTGGTGGTGAAGAACGGCTCGAAGATGTGCTCCAGCACGTGGGCCGGCATGCCGTGGCCGGTGTCGGACAGCGACACGCGTACGTACCGGCCGGGGGGCAGCTCGGGCGGGTCGTCCGGATCAGCCTGGGCCCCCAGCCGCACGTTCCGCGTCCGCACGGTCAGGGTGCCGCCGTCGGGCATGGCATCCTTGGCGTTGAGGGCCAGATTCATGAGCACCTGCTCCACCTGAACCGGGTCGGCCCGCACCTTCCACAGCGGCTCCTCCAGGTCCAGGTCCACCTGAATCATGCGGGGCAGGGTCCGGCGCAACAGGTCGAACACGGAGCGAATCGCACGGTTCAGATCGAGGGGCTTCCGGTCTCCGACCCCGGCTTCCTCCGGGGCCCGGCGGCTGAACGCTAGGAGCTGGTCGGTGAGGGAACGGCCTCGCAAGGCGGCCCGCCGGATCCCCTCGAGCCCCCGCACCAGGCCGGGATCGTCCGGCCGAGCCTCGAGCAGAAGCTCGGCGTAGCCCAGCACCGCCTGGAGCAGGTTGTTGAAGTCGTGGGCCACCCCCCCGGCCAGGGTACCAACCGCCTCCATCTTCTGGGCGTGGAGCACCTGGGCCTCCATGACCCGCTGCTGGGTCACGTCCAGCACGAACCCCTGGATCGTCTCGATGCGGCCGTCGGGCCCGCGGCCGGCGCGCGCGCTCACCAGCAGATCCAGCCGCTTCCCGTCGCGCCTGCGGGCCTTCATCTCGAAGTTGCGCACCACGTCGTGCCGCTCCAGCAGCGCCAGGAACTCGTCCCGCTGTTCGGGAAACACGCACACGTCGGTGCGGATGTCGCGGACCGAACCACGCAGCTCCTCGGGCGAGTCGTACCCGTAGAGCTCGGCCAGGGCCGGGTTCACCGCCAAGTACCGACCGTCGGGGGTGCTGACGAACATCCCCTCCACCGCGTTCTCGAACAGGGCCCGGTATCGTTCCTCGGCCCGGACCCGTTCCTCCACCTCGTGCTCGAGCCGCCGGTTCACCTCTGCGAGGGCCGCCTCCCGCTCCCGGATCCGGCGGGCCATGCGGCGGAACCGTTCGATCACGTTCCGGAACTCCCACGGCATCCGGTCGCCGGGGTCGAAGTCGTAGTCCCCCTCGGCCAGACGGTCCAAGGCCTGGCCCAACGCCTCCAGCGGCCGCCGGATATGACGCCCCACCAGCAGGAACGCGCCCCCGGCGATGGACAGCGCCACCACCAGCATCACGAGCACGTTGGACCACAGGATCCGGCGGCCGGCCGACACCATGAACCGGGGGCTCACCCCCACCTCCACGGTGCCCACCTCGATCCCCTCGTGGCGGACCGTTCGTCGTCGCACCACCAGATCCGGCCTCCGCGAGTCGCCCCAGTCCTCCAGCAGGGTTCCGTCCGTGTCCCACACCCGGACGCGCGCCGCCGCCCCGCTCTCCACGTAGGCCCGGACCACGGAGCGGCGACCCTCCTCGTCGATCTCCCACAGGGGAAGCTCCAGGCTTCGGGCCAAGGACTCCACCATCTCCTCGGCGTGCTGCTGGAGCCGACCGTTCCACTCGGACCGGGTGGTGAGATACACGACCGGGATGGGGATGAGACACGACACCACCACCACGAACACCAGCTTCAGGGCCACCAGCGACGACACCGACCGCCGCCCGGCCAACCGGAGGGGATTCCTCGGCCTGCGCGGGCTCACGGCCGCCCCCCGTCCACGTCTTGTAGCCTGCGCACGATGCGGCGGTACTCCGGCGAGTTCACCACCTCCCGGATCGCCGCGTTCACCGCCTCCACGACCTCCTGGGGCACGGCGCGGCTGAACATCAGGTACCGGCGGTTCCCCGCGGGAGCGTCCGCGAAGCGCCGGAACACCGAGCAGCTTCGGAGCCGGGGACGAACGCGGAACTGGTAACCCGCCTCTTCCGGGCAGATCAGCATCCAGTCGACCCTTCCCCGGCACAGCATCCGAAACAGGCTCTCCTGGTTCGTCTCGATCCGCTCCACGGTGTGGGACCGCCGGACCTCGCGGAAGCGTTCCTCCCACGGACCGTACCGGAACCCCTTCACCAGCCCCAGCACCAACCCGCTCTCGAGGGCCACCCGCATCGTGGGGCGCTCCGGCCACAGGGGGGCCTTCTCCCGCCGAATCAGGGCGCCCATGGGGAGGTTCTGGTAGATCGGCTCGCTGAACCGGGCGAACGCCTCCCTCTCCGGGGTCCGGAACCATCCCACGGAGCACACGGCCTGCCCGTTGCGGACCATCCGGAGGATGCGGCGGGGGGGCACCTCGACGAACTCGTGGGGAACGCCCGCCCGCACGAACACCATGCGGGCGATCTCCACGAGAGCGCCGGCGGCCCGACCGTCCGGCAGGCGTTCGTAGTAGGGGGGACGGTGCATGTAGAGGACCCGCAACGGTTCGGCGGGCGGTTCCGGGAAGGCCCTTGGAGGGCAGAGCAGAGGGAGTAAGGCCGCCGCCGCGGCCCACAACACCCGGCTCCGACGTGCCACACGACTCAACCCGAGGGGCATCGCTGTTCCCCTTCCTCCCCCGTTTGCTTCCGGGCCGCGGCCCTGCGACGAACGATCCCGACCAACCCTTAATTCGGTCGTCGGTCTACGGTCGTCGGTCTGGGGCCTTCGGCCCGCTGAGGCGCGTGAGGGCACGCGCCGCATCCGCCCTTGGCGCCGGGCGGCCTGGGCTGGGGAGAGCCTCTTGCCCTGCCAGGGACCGAAGACCGTCGACCGCAGACCGGTGACCGAAGTTCCCTTCCATGTAACTTCGGTCGTTGGTCGTCAGCCGTTGGTCGTCGGTCGAAAGATCGCCTCGACATCGGGATCGAGGGGCATCGGGCCTGCTGGAGAGCCGCGTGCGGCCCCTTAGCTCGCCGCGCAGCGCCTCCAGCGCTCGTACCGTGAGTTCGTTCGTGCCCCACCGAACGGTCATGGAACCACCGCCGGTACCCCGTGCCTGCGCGGCGAATCGCAATGCCCGGCTTCGCGCGCGGCCGGAAGCAGGTCCCATGCCCCACCGCCGGCAATGGGCCCCGGACCAACGAACGCTACCCTTCCCGTTGTACGGCTCCGCAGGGGCCTGGGGAGGCTTCCATGTAACTTCGGTCTGCGGTCGTCGGTCGACGGTCTTCGGTCTAGGGCCTTCGGCCCGCTAGGCGGCTAGGCGGCCGGGCGGCTCCCGGGTTCCACCAAGGTTCGGGGGCACAGGGCCTGGAGCGCCTTGCGTGAAAAGATCCTTCGCCATTCTCGGTCAGGCCCCCGGCCGGATCAAGGGTTCCCCGGAAATTTGGTCCACAATCGCCCCCCTCTCCGGCTCCCCGTGGAAACGGGCCGGGGCTCACCCGGCGATCTCGGCCACCACCCGGCAGATGGCAGCGCTCAGGAAGGCGAGGTCCTCGGGGGAGATCACGTAGGGGGGCATCACGTACACGAGCCGACCGAACGGCCGGACCCACACCCCCTCCTCCACGAACCGGGGCTGCACCCTCACCATGTCCACCGGCTCTTCGAGCTCCACCACGCCGATCGCGCCCAGCACCCGCACGTCGCGCACCCGGGGCAGGCCGGCGCAGGGGGCCAGCCCCTGGCGCAGCCCCTGCTCGATCCGGGTCACCCGCTCCTGCCACGGCCCATCCAGCAGCAGCCGCACGCTGGCCGCGGCCACGGCGCACGCAAGCGGATTGGCCATGAACGTGGGGCCGTGCAGGAACACCCCCGGCTCGCCCGAGCAGATCCCCCGGGCGACCCGCGTCGTGGTCAAGGTGGCCGCAAGGGTCAGGTAGCCGCCGGTCAGGGCCTTGCCCACGCACAGGATGTCGGGCGCGATGCCGGCATGCTCGCATGCAAACAGCCGGCCGGTGCGGCCGAAACCGGTGGCGATCTCGTCGGCGATCAGCAGCACCTCGTTCTCGTCGCACAGCTCCCGCACCCGGCTCAGGTACTCGGGGGAGTAGAACCACATGCCCCCGGCGCCCTGGACGACGGGCTCCAGGATCACCGCCGCCACCTCGTGCCGGTGTTTCCGGATGAGCCGCCGGAACTCGGCGATGTCGTCCTCGTCCCAAGGGTCTTCGAACCGGCACCGCGGGGCCGGGGCAAAGAGGTGCTCCGGCAGGATGCCCCGCCAGATCCGGTGCATGCCGGTGTCGGGGTCGCACACGGCCATGGCCCCGAAGGTGTCGCCGTGGTAGCCCTGGCGAATCGTGAGCAGCCGCCGCTTCTCGGGCCGGCCTCGGGCCTGCCAGTACTGGAGCGCCATCTTGATGGCCACCTCCACCGCCACGGAGCCCGAGTCGCAGAAGAACACCCGGTCCAGGGGCTGGGGCGTGACCTCCACCAGCAGCCTGCCCAGCTCGGCGGCGGGGGGATGGGTGAGCCCTCCGAACATCACGTGGCTCATGCGTTCGAGCTGCCCGGCGGCCGCCCGGTTGAGCTCCGGCACGTTGTAGCCGTGGATGGCCGACCACCAGGAGGCCATGCCGTCGACCAAGGTCCGACCGTCCGCCAGCTCGAGTCTCACTCCGCGGGCCCCCACCACGGGGAACACGGGCACCGGGCTCTCCACCGCCGTGTAGGGGTGCCACAGATGCTCACGATCGAAGGAGATCCAGTCGAACGAAGGCTCGGTCATGTCCATGCCTCTCGATGTGTCGCGCACCGCACTGGAAGGCTGGAAGATCTCTTTGATCTTGTTGACCCGGCGGACGAATAGGCGCTATCCCCCCCTGCTCGGAGGGGCAAGGGGCAAGGGAGCCGCCCTCCGAGGTGGCGCGCCTATTTTTCCGCCGGGTCCATATCAATCCGGCGTGGCACAGCAGGCGCGCTTTCCTCCCCGATCGAGGGGCAAGAGGCCTGCCGGAGAGCCGCGTTCGGCCCCTTAGCTCGCCGCTGCCGCACCACCTCGTACAGCACCAGGGCCGTGGCCGTGGCCAGGTTGAGGCTGTCGGCAGCGCCGAACATCGGGATGCGCACCCGCAGGCCGGCGGCCTGCCTCCAGGCGCCGGAGAGCCCGTGGGCCTCGCTGCCCGTGACCACGGCCACCGGGCCGGTGTGTACACCCGATCCGCTTCGGGAGTTGCCACCACCGGCTGAACGCCCCGTCGCCGGAGCCAGCCGATCACTTCGTCGGCAGGGGCCTCGGCGCAGGGCACGGTGAACCGGGTGCCGAGGCTCGCCCGGATCACGTTGGGGTTGTGCAGGTCCGTTCCGCGGCCGCACAGCACCAGGCCGTGGACGCCGGCCGCGTCGGCCGTTCGGAGAATGGCTCCCACGTTCCCGGGCTTTTCCGCTCCCTCCACGACGACGAGGAACGCCGGATCGGGCGGGTCGAGCCGGTCCAAGGCCGTGTCGTCGTAGGGGACCACCAGCACGATGCCGCCGCTTTCCTCCCGGTAGGCGATCCGGGCGAACGCCTCGACCGACACCGACACGGGCTCGCACCCGGTCCGCCGGAGCCGCTCGGCCAGGGCGAGCCCCTCCGGGTCCAGCAGGGGCTCGCACACGAACGCCTCTGTGGGGCGTCGGCCGGCATCGAGGCACCGCCGAACCTCCCGCAGCCCCTCCACCACGGTGAGCCGGTCCCGGTCCCGGTGGCGCCGGCTGGCCAGGAGCCGGGCCACGGCCTTGATCCGGGGGTTTCGGGGGCTTTGGATCAAGGGGGGCGTCATCCGACCCCTGACACCCAGCGCGCGTACGTGCCGCTGGGCAGGGCTCGGCCCGTCTCGTCGCGCACGAGCATCTCGCCCGTCTCGATCCGGTCCGGCCGACGGGGAACCGCGGCCTCGAGAAGGTTTCCCAGGGTCGTCGGCGTGAACCCCGGGGTGTGGCAACTCAGGAGCACGAAGGCCGGGCCGTCGGCCAGGATCTGGGCGCAGGCCTCGAGGAGCGGCACGAGGTCGTTTTCGATCTTGAACACCTGGCCCTTGGGCCCCCGGCCGAACGTGGGGGGGTCGAGCACGATCCCCTGGTAGCGGTTGCCCCGCCGAACCTCACGCCGCACGAACTTCAGGGCGTCGTCCACGATCCAGCGGATGGGATGGTCGCCCAGGCCGTTCAGGCGCGCGTTCTCCCGAGCCCACTCCACCACCCCCCGGGCCGCGTCCACGTGGACCAGGGCGGCCCCGGCGCGGGCCGAGGCCAGGGTGGAGCCGCCGGTGTAGGCGAACAGGTTGAGCACCCGGGGCCGCCCGCCGCGGGCGATCCGTTTCAGGGTCTGCCTCAGCCAGGCCCAGTTCTCCGCCTGCTCCGGAAAGAGCCCCAGGTGACCGAAGTCGGTCAACCGCACGTGGAACCGCACGCCCCCGTAGGCGATGGGGAACTCCCGGGGCGCGTTCCGGCGCCACTCCCACCGCCCGCCCCCCTTGTCGCTCCGGTGGTGGACGGCGTCGACCCGCTCCCACTCGGCCGGGGGCAGCCGCGGAGGCCACACCGCTGCCAGCCCCTGGCGCACCAGGCGCAGCGGGCCCACCTCTTCGAGGCGCAGCTCCTCACCGGTGTCCAGGAGCCGGTAGGTTCCGTAACTTCGGTCGTTGGTCGTTGGTCGTCGGTCGTCGGTCATGGGTGGGGCCTTCGGCCCGCGGGTAGACAGATTTCGGAATCAGTCGTGATCCCGCCAGCTCTTCCTGCGCAGGAACTCCCAGGGAGGGACGGGGTTCTCGCCACGCCACAGCCCCTTGCGGAACCGCCGGGCCCGGGCCTCCAGCTCCCGGAGCTTGGGGTCTTCGTCGTAGTCGGGAACGGCCCAGGCCAGACCCTCCTCCACCAGCATCCGGTTCAGGTTCCGGCCCCCGGGCAGGATCACCACCCCCAGGATGTGACCGTACCGGTTCCGGCCCTGCATCTTCACGACCACTCGCTGGCCCTCGGCCTTGGACATCGTGAACTTGCGAGCCTGCTTCTCGTACGGCTGGCCCTTTTCGGGGCTGTCCACCCCGGCCAGCACCACCCGCACGATCCGGCCGTTCTCCTTCTGGACCTTGAGCGTGTCGCCCCGGAGCACCCGCACCACCCGGCCCTCGAACTCACCCCGCCACAGGCCGCACGCGGCCAGGGACAGGACGGTTCCCAGCAGAACCCACCAGGGCATTCGCGTCCGAACGGGGTGCCGCACCGTGCTTTCACCTCCCGAGGCCTGGATTCTCCCCCTTTCTTCGCCTCCCCGGGCCTCCGGCCCTGCCGAAAGGGCATGTCTCACCCTTCGGAGACGCGGTTCGGGGGCGCAGATTAAGGAACGGCACCCGTTGCGCCTTTCTTGAACCCCCGAGTCACGGTGGCGGCGTACACCCCGGCCAGGACCAGGGCTGCTCCCCACACGGTGCGGCCGGTGAACGGCTCGCCCAGGAACACCACGCCCGAGGCCACACCCGCCAGGGGGATGCCGTAGATCAGGTTGTTGACCGCCGTGACCCCCAGCGCCGGGATGGCCGCGTTCCACAGCAGGTACCCCAGGGCCGAGCACAGCACCGCGAGGTACAGGAACGCGGCCCAGGCCCCCGGCGACGGAAGCCCGACCGCAGGGGCCACGAGCCATTCCACCGCGGCCAGGGGGGCCAGAAACGCGGCCCCTCCCACCATGGCCGCCTGGGTGACCCACAGGTTCGGGTACCGCCGCCCCAGGCGCTCGGCCAGGAAAGTGTACGCGAGCCAGGCGAACACCGCACCGAACATGAGCCCATCCCCCAGCAGGCTCGCGCCCGCCCCCTCGTCGGCGCCCACGATCAGCCCCACCCCTGCCAGGGCCGTGCCCAGCCCCAGCAGCACCCGGAGCCGGGGCCGGCGCCGGGACCGGACCGCCTCGGCGAGCTGGGTGGCCAGGGGGATCGTCGCGATGATCAACGCCCCGTGGCTCGCGGTGGTGCGGGCCAGCCCCAGGTTTTCGAACGCGAAGTACAGGGTGACCCCGGTGAACCCCAGCCCGGCCGCGGCCCACCGATCCTCCGGGGCCAGCCGCACGCCCCGGCACCGGGCCCGCACCAGCGGGCCGAACAGGGTCGCTGCCAGCACGAACCGCAGGAAGGCCAGCAGCAGGGGCGGAAACTCCTGAACCGCGGCCCGGGTCGCCGCGTAGGAGCCGCCCCACAGCAGGATCACGAAGGTCGCCGAGACCCAGTGGACCCACCGGGACGACGGACCGGACAGCACGGCGGTGTGGGATGACAAAGGGCCCCCCTCCCAGTAGTAACTTCGGTCGTTGGTCGTCGGTCGGGGGCCTTCGGCCCGCCAGGCAGCTAGTGTTCTGTTACGCAAAAAAGTATATCCATTCCGGCGGTGGGGCTGGGGGCTCCGACGAAGCGCGACGGCCGAGCAGCCCGGGCCGCCCGGCGCGAGCGGTGCGCCCGCGGCGCGTGCTCTCA
>JAADGT010000151.1 GCA_013152215.1 Deltaproteobacteria bacterium | reverse complement strand
CCCCGCCCGAACAGGGCCCCCACGATCGGTCCGGCCAGCACGGCCAGCCCGGCCGCGGCCGGCAGCACCACCAGACCGGTCATGGCCAGGGCGTCCTCCAGGGTGCGGCGGAACCCTTCGTGATCCCCCCGGGCCCTCAGCCGGCTCAGGCTCGGAAGCGCGGCCGTGCCCACCGCCACCGCGAACAGCCCCAAAGGCAGCTGGAACAGGCGCTCGGCGTAGTACAGGTACGACACGCTTCCGTCCGGGAGCCACGAGGCCAGGAACGTGCTCACCAGAATGTTCACCTGGTACACCGCCACCCCGAACACCGCCGGCCCCATGAGACCGAGGATCCTGCGGATGTTCTGGTCTGCCGGGGCCCAGTCGGGCCGAAACCGAAACCCCAGGGCCCCCAGGGCCCGGACCTGGAGGGCCAACTGCCATACCCCTCCGGCCAGGACCCCGGCGGCCAGGGCCAGGATCGGGGGGTCCACGAACGGGGCCAGGCCCAAGGCCGCGGCGATGAGGCACACGTTCAGCACCACCGGCGCGAGCGCGGGCGGCCCGAACACGTTCCAGGCGTTCAGCATGCCCCCGGCCAGGGCCGTGAGACCGATCAGGGCGATGTAGGGGAACACCCACCGGGTCAGCTCCACGGTCAGGGCGAACTTGGCCGGGTCCCGGCCGAAGCCGGCCGCGGTGGCCCGGACGATCCACGGGGCCCCGGCCACGCCCAGGGCGCTCACCGCGGTGAGCACCGCGGCCAGCAGGGTCAGGGCCCGCCGCCCCAGCCGCACGGCCGAGTCCCGGCCTTCCCGCTCGGTGACCTCCACGAACACCGGCACGAACGCCACCGTGAGGCTGCCCTCGGCGAACAGCCGGCGCAGGGTGTTGGGAAGCCGGAACGCCACGAAGAAGGCGTCCAGCGCGCCCCCGGCTCCGAAGGCCCAGGCCAGGACCACGTCGCGCCCCACCCCCAGCACCCGGGACAGGCCGGTGGCCGCCGAGACCACCCCTGCGGCTCGGGCGATGCGGCGCCCCTCGCCCGCGGCCGGTTCGTTCGTGCCGCCCATGGCTCCTCCTGCTGGCCGGTGGGGGAAAGAGCGGGTAGGATACCACTACGGCTCCGCCGATTGGCCACCCGACCGAAGACCGACGACCGTTGACCAACGACCGAAGACCGACGACCGACTCTCCCCATCTTCTGGTGTTCGCCAAGGAGCCCGTGGCCGGCAGGGTGAAGACCCGCCTCGCTCCGACCCTGGGTGCGGCCGGGGCGGCCCGGCTCTACGAGGCGTTCCTGGAGGACCTGGGGCTCGTGCTCGACCGGTGGGACCGGGGCCGGGTCACTTGGTTCGTGGAGGGAGACCCGGCCCACCCCTCGTTCCGGGGCCGGGAGGTCCGGGCCCAGGTCGGGGACGACCTGGGGCACCGGCTGGAGGGGGCCTTCGCCTGGGCCTTCTCCGAGGGCCCGGGCCCTGTGGCGGTGATCGGGTCGGACAGCCCGCTGCTGGAGCGCGGGCACCTGGACGAGCTCCTGGGGGCGGTGGCCGGCCCGGACGAGGCCGCCGTGATCCCGGCCGACGACGGCGGCTACACGGGCCTCGCCCTGGGCGCCCCCTGCCCGGCCGCGTTCCGCGGGATCGAGTGGTCCACCGGCAGGGTGCTCGGGCAAACGCTCCGATCCCTCGACGCGGCCTGATTCCGGGTGCGGGTGCTGCCGGCCGTGCCCGACGTGGACGAACCGGCCGACCTTCGGCACCTGGCCCGCCGGCTGAGGGAGCGGCCCGGGCTCGCGCCCCACACGTTCCGGGCACTGGGGCTCGGCGTGGGCGAAAAGGCTCCGTTCTCCGCGCCGCCGGCTGGGGCTCCCTGCCGCGATCCGGCGAAAACCCGTTGACCCGCCGCCCGAAGGCCAGAGGCCCCGGCCGGCTCCGCCGGTCGGAGCCGATGTTGCAAGGGCGCAGTCCGCACGACCACCCGAGAGATGAGCGAGCACCGTGGCATCCGAAAGCGAGAAGCTGATCCTTCTGGAAGACATCTCCCGAATCGTGGTCTCGTCCCACGACCTGGGTGAGACCCTCAACCAGATCACCGGGCTTCTGCGGGAGCGCCTGGGGGTAGAGGTGTGCTCGGTCTACCTGGAGGAGGGGGGGGACCTGGTGCTCCGGGCCACCCGGGGGCTGAACCCCGACGCCGTGGGCCGCATCCGCATGGCCTCGTCCGAGGGGCTGACCGGCCTGGCGTTCGAGACGGGCGAGCCGGTCAACGAGGAGCGGGCCGACGCGCACCCTCGGTTCAAGTTCTTCCCGGGCATCGGGGAGGAGCGCTTCCGGTCGTACCTGGGAGTTCCCCTGATCCACCGCCGGCGGCCCATCGGCGTGCTGGCGGTCCAGACCACCGAGGCCCGGCGGTTCACCCCGGACGAGGTCCGGCTCCTGGTCACGGCGGCCAGCCAGGTGGCCCCCCTGATCGCCCAGGCTCGTTTGCTCGACGCCCAGGCCCGGGAGCCCGAACCGGACCTCCCCCCGGCCCCGGCGTTCCTGCGGGGCATGGCCGTGTCACCCGGGTTCGCCCGGGGACGCGCCTACCCGCTGATCGAGGAGCTGGGGCTGGAGCCGCCGGCCGAGCCGGCCCCTGAGGACCCCCGGGCGGAGCTGGACCGCCTGGAGGCCGCGGTCGAGGCCAGCGTGTCCGACGTGGAGGGGCTGCGGGCCCAGGTGACCCAGGCCCTGTCCCCCGAGGAGGGGGCGATCTTTCACGCCCACCTCCTGATCCTGGAGGACCGCTCACTCCGGGCCAAGATCCGCGACCGCATCCTGGCCGGCTCGTCGGCCGGTCAGGCCGTGGTGGCGGTGGCCCGCGAGTACATCGGCGCGTTCCTGCGGGTCGAGGATCCCTACCTGCGCGAACGGGCCGCCGACGTGCGCGACGTGGCTCTGCGGGTGCTGGGCCACCTGCGCGAGGGCCGGCCCCTGGGAGAACCCATCCGGTTCTCCCGGCCCACGGTGGTGGTCGCCGAGGATCTCACCCCGTCCCGGTTCGTCCAGCTCCTACAGCCCAACCTGGCGGGGGTGGTGCTGGCCAAGGGCGGTCGCAACTCCCACACCGCCATCCTGTGCCGGTCGGCCGGGATCCCGGCCGTGATGGGAATGGGGGTCCTGCCCCACGTGGAGCCCGGGGCCGAGACCATCGTGGACGGGAACGCCGGCGTCGTCTACTTCGAGCCGCCCGAGCCCGTGGTGCAGGAGTACGCGAGGCTCGAGGCCGACGCCGCGGCCGTGGAATCGGACCTGCGGGCCCACCTGGCCGAGCCCCCGGTCACCCGCGACGGGGTACGGGTGCGACTGCTGGGGAACGCGGCGCTCCTGAGCGACGTGCCCCGCATCCTGGAGGCCGGTGGCGAGGGGGTGGGGCTGTACCGAACCGAGTTCCCGTTCCTGGTGAGGGATCGGTTCCCCGACGAGGACGAGCAGGTGGAGATCTACCGCCGCATCCTCCAGGCCCTGGACGGCCGGGTCGCCACCCTGCGCACCCTCGACGTGGGGGGGGACAAGAGTCTGCCGTACCTGCGCCTGCCCCGGGAGGAGAACCCCCACCTGGGATGGCGATCGATCCGGG
>JAADGT010000351.1:801-4422 GCA_013152215.1 Deltaproteobacteria bacterium | reverse complement strand
CAGGCCCAGCAGGAAATCCTCCACAGGGCCCGCATGCGCCGCCCCCCCCAGGAGCAACCACCCGGCGACGACAGCGGCCGCGACGGGCATGCGCCGCCTTCCGGCCCTCCGGTGGGAGCGGCTCCGGCGAAGCCCCGCCGGGGCACCCCTTCGCGGGGTCGGCCGACCCGTCCCTTCGCCCATTGGGCAGGCCCTCACAGCCCCATCAGCTCCCACACCGACAGCGGCCGTTCTCCCGCCGTGACCGTGGCGTTCCCCTGAACGTCGTAGGTGATCTCCCGATACGGGGGGGTGGCCGGCAGGAGCTCCAGGGGGATCACCAGGGCGGGAGGGGCTGCCGCACCAAGGGGCTCGGCCGTGCCCAGGGCGTACCGCGCCGCCATGATCAGCCCGTCGGGGGTCAGAATGGTGTAGTCGCCGTTCTGGTCCGTCACCGCGTACCCGGTGGGCACCGTATCCGGGCCGACGAGGACTGGGGTTTCGGTGGCGAACCGGACCACCGTGACCCCGCGCGCCGGGGTTCCGTCCGCGTTGGTCACGTGCCCCCGGGTGGCCACCATCAGGTTCTCGGCCAGCCTCGCGATCGCGATGCCCGTGGTGGTGTAGCCGCTGTTCTCCGCCGCGTTCCCTAGGGCCGTACTCAGCTCGTCCCACCGGGTCGCCAGCACCTGCTGGGCGTCCTCCAGCTCCTGCTGGGTCCGCTCCGACAGGCTCTCCAGATGCTGCTGTACGGTTTCCAGCGCGGCCAGCAGGTCCGCGAGGGCCCGGCGGACGTTCCCGTCCAGCGCCGCCCCCACGTCCTCCAGCCGCTCGCGCATCCACTGCACGGCGTCTCGGGTGGAGGTTGCAACGGTGCGGGCGCCTGCGCGCGCGTCTCCCGTGGCGGCAAGGGCGGGCCGTGGGCCCCCCAGCGACAAGACCGACAAGGCGACGACAAAGGCAACGGCTCGTGTGTTTCTCATGGAAACCCTCCGGGCTGGGGGTGGGATTCTCCCCCGGTTCACGGTCTTCGGTTCAGTTCGGTTCCCTCGGTCCAGGGTTGGAGCGCGTGGTCGAGCTCCCGCACGGTGTACGAGTCCTCCTCGATCATCTCGATGGCCAGCACGTTGTGGTTCAGGGTGTACCCGGGCACGATCGGGATGATGCGGATGGTTCGGCTGTTTTCGTTCCACACGGCGTTCACGACATCCTCGGCTGGCGTGAAGGGGAACGGCACCCAGTAGCATCCGGGCCCGAAGTTCCGCCTCTGGCGCTCCGACAGCCAGGCCGCCTCGTCCACCGGGAACACGACGACCCCGGCCCCGATCATGGCCGGGGTGGCCTGGCCCTTGGTGAAGGCGTAGTACACCCCGGTCCCGAGCTCGGCGTTCATCAGCTTCCCCGGAAACGTGAGCACCGGCACCCCCTCCAGGGGGGTGCCGTCCCGTTGCCGGATGCAGCCCTGCACGCTGGGCACGAGCTCGTCGAAGGCCACGCCGGTTTGGCGCGCGATGGCCGCGATCTGGTCGAGCAGGGCCTCGGTCCACTGGGTCTGCCCCTCCATGGCCTGGGCCGTCTGGCGCATGGCGTCCAGCAAGGGGCTCGCACCGGCTGCCTGGTCCAGCGCCTGATGGAACGCGGCCTCCAGCTCGGGCGGCACGGCCGGGTCGGCCGCCCGGGCGGAGGGGGGCGCCAGGAGACAAAGGCAGACCAGCAGGGCCGCGGGGCGGCAGAGCCGGATCCAGGGCACGCAGGCCCCCCCAGGGGCCGGACGGGGAAGGAGATGACGCATGGCAGTCGCTCCTCGGGGCCGCGGGGCGGCAGACGGGTGGAAAGGGAAAGGGCTCATGGCCTGCACGTCGCGCTGTCGGGATCGGCCGCTGGGTTGTCGAACGCACCCACGGTGAGGAACACGGGAACGGTGCCCACCTGGCTCAGCCCCTGAGTGTCGGAGGGCTCCAGGGTCTCGGGCTCCCACGTCCTGCCGTCCTGGGAGAGCTTCATCGCGCACACGTAGCTTCGCACGTTGTTGGGGGCGTACCCCTCGAACGCGTCAAAGCTCACCGCCACGATTCCGTGGTACTCCCCCACATCCGGGGGGATCGTGACGGTCTGCATCCCCATGCCCACGACCTCGGCCGCTCCACCGCTCCACCGCACCGTGGGCTCGTACCCGGGCATCTCGCCCCACGGGCCTGGGGTCTCCCGGTCCCACCCGGCGAACAGGCGGGCGCCGATCTGTCGGAGGATCTCCTCCCCTTGGCTCCGGAACTGCTCCAGCCCCTCGCACAAGGCCCAGCACTTCACCTGGAGGTGCGGATAGGCGGCCGGGATCCTGGAGAGGTCCACCGGCACCGTGACCGTGAAGTCGGCGGCCCACGCCGGGATCGCCAGGAGGGCGGCCACCGCCGCCAACACGTTCGTCCGCAGAGTTCCCATGGGTGTCTCCTCGTTCTCCTTGGGGCCGGGCCCCCCTCAAGGGGCCTGGGTTCGGGTTCCGATCAGGCGCAAGGGAGCGGCTCCCCCGCGCAACGGGGTGAACCGGGCCGGCTCGGTGCGGCGGCCCGTCATCCCCAGCCCGCCGGCCGTCGTAGCGAGCGGACGAAAGCGCACCGGCTCGATGCGACGCCCCACCAGGGCCAGCGGCGACGCCGGGGCGGAAACGGGCCGGAAAACGGTGGCCACCCGGGCCGCCGGCCTCTGCCCCTCCAGCATCAACGCGGATGCCGCGGCAGACACCGGTCGGAACGCCACCGGCTCGGTGCGGCGCCCCACCAGGGTCAAGCCGTCTGCCCGCTGGGACAGACCTCTGCCCCGCTGCTGCTCCCGCCGGCCCCACAGGATCAGGAGCGGTGACCGGGCGGCGAGGGGACGAAACAGGGGCGCCTCGACCCGCCGGCCGTCCAACCGCAGAGGCCGTGCCCCGGCCGCGAGGGGCTGGAAGGACGGCACCGGCGGGGGGCCGGGGTCCGGAGGCACCACCACGGGGACCGGCGGCGGGGGAGGGATCGTGGAGGGAAGGTCCGGCCCCCCCGCGGGGGCCTGCCCCCCACCCTCTGCGGGGCGGGCGAGGAAATCCACGCCGACCACATCGTTCCGGCCGCGGGCGGCCGCGATGAAGTCCACCTCGGCGACGTCGTTGCGCCCCCGCGGCGCAGCGAGGAAGTTCAAGCCCGCGAGGTCGTTCCGGCCCCTCGGGGCGGCGAGAAAGTCCAGCTCGGCAATGTCGTTGCGCCCGCGCGGAGCCGCGACAAAGTCGAGGTCGGCCACGTCGTTCCGGCCGCGGGCAGCCGCGATGAAGTCCAGATCAGCGACGTCGTTGGTGCCACGGGCGGTGGCGATGAAGTCCACGCCGGCGATGTCGTTGTGCACCTCGGTCCGAACCACGAAGTCCACGCCCTCGGCATCGGCCAGGGTGCGGGGGGGCAGGGTGAAGTCCACCGGCCCCGCGTCCCCCCGCGTTCGGGGCGCCAGGGCGAAGTCCACCCCGGCCGTGTCGCCCGCCCCCCCCGGAGGAAGCCGGAAGTCCACCCCGCTCGCGTCCCCCAGGGTGCGCGGGGCCAGCGCGAAGCTCACCCCGCTCGCGTCTCCCAGGGTGCGCGGGGCCAGCGCGAAGCTCACCCCGCTCGCGTCTCCCAGCGT
>JAADGT010000351.1:0-724 GCA_013152215.1 Deltaproteobacteria bacterium | reverse complement strand
CCGGTGGAAGCCGGAAGTCCACCCCGTTCGCGTCCCCCAAGGTGCGCGGGGCCAGCGCGAAGCTCACCCCGCTCGCGTCTCCCAGCGTCCGAGGTGCCAGGCGAAAGTCCTGCCCCCCGGCATCCCCCAACGTCCGCGGGGGCAGGGCGAAGTCCACCCCGGCCGTGTCGCCCACCCCCCCCGGTGGAAGCCGGAAGTCCACCCCGTTCGCGTCCCCCAAGGGTGCGCGGGGCCAGCGCGAAGCTCACCCCGCTGGCGTCTCCCAGCGTCCGAGGTGCCAGGCGAAAGTCCTGCCCCTCGGCATCCCCCAGCGTCCGCGGGGGCAGGGTGAAGTCCACCCCGGCCGCATCCTGGACCGGCGGCATGTCGGGCAGGGCCAGGAGCCGGCCGAGGGCGTTTGGGGTGCCCACGAAGTCCAGCCCGTCCACGTCGTCGGAGCCGGTGCCCTCCCCGGCCGCCGCCTCCGGAGCCGCCCCGGTCGCAGCCACCGGGCTCGCCCGGTAGTCCTGGGCGGGGATCCGGCCGGACCGGGGCGTGGCCAGGAAGTCGTTGCCCAACGCCGTCCCCGGTCTTCGCACCCCCACGAAGTCGTTGCCCGGCACGGCACCGGCACGAAGGGTGCCGATGAAGTCGTCGCCCGGCGCCGCTCCGCTACGGAGGGTGCCGACGAAGTCCCCGGAGGGGACCGGCTCGAGCCCGGCCCCTCCGGCCCCGGCCGGGGCCG
>JAADGT010000057.1 GCA_013152215.1 Deltaproteobacteria bacterium | reverse complement strand
TGGGCCTCGGAGGCCGCGGGCGCGGCGGCCGAGGCGGCGGGCCACGCGGACCCGGCCGAGTACGCCCTGATGTTCCTGAGCGTGGCCTACGCGCTCCTGGGCATCCTGGTGGCGTACATCTGCTACATCGCCAAGCCCGATCTGCCGGGCAAGGTGGCGGCCAAGTGCCGGGGCCTGTACGAGCTGCTGTACAACAAGTACTTCGTGGACGAGATCTACCAGGCCGTGTTCGTGGAGGGCACCCTGGCCCTGGCCACGTTCTGCTACGCGTTCTTCGACGTGGTGGTGATCGACGGCATCGTCAACGGCACCGGCTTCCTCGTGCGGTCGGTGGGCTCGGGTCTGCGGCGGTTCCAGACCGGCCAGGTGCAGGCCTACGCCCTGACGATCCTTCTGGGGGCGGTGATCCTGGTGGGCTACTACGCCGTGGTGGCCTCGTTCTAAGAGGGGTGGAGGAGAGGTTGGGATGAGCCACTTTCCGTACCTGAGCACGATCACGTTCCTCCCCCTGCTGGGGGCCCTGGTGCTCCTCTTGATCCCTCGCAAGAGCGAGGGAGGGATCCGGGCCTGGACCCTGGCGGTCACGGCGATCACTTTTGTGATCAGCCTGGCCCTGTGGGTGCGGTTCGACCCGGCCCAGGGGGGCATGCAGTTCGTGGAGCGCAAGGCCTGGATCGAGTCCCTGGGCATCTCGTACTACGTGGGCATCGACGGCATCAGCCTGTGGCTGGTGCTCCTGACCACGTTCCTCAGCGTGATCTGCGTGCTGTCGAGCTGGGGCATCACCAAGCAGGTCAAGGAGTACATGCTGTTCTTCCTGCTGCTCGAGACCGGCATGCTCGGCGCCCTGATCTCGCTGGACCTGGTGCTGTTCTACATCTTCTGGGAGGCCATGCTGATCCCGATGTACTTCCTGATCGGGGTGTGGGGCGGCACCGACCGGATCTACGCGGCGATCAAGTTCTTCATCTACACCATGGTGGGGTCGCTGCTCATGCTGGTGGCGATCCTGGCCCTGTACTACCTGAACATCCGGGCCGGCAACGCGCCCACCTTCGACCTGCTGAAGCTCTACGAGCTCAACCTGGCGCCCAACGTGCAGTTCTGGATGTTCGCGGCGTTCTGCCTGGCGTTCGCCATCAAGGTGCCCATGTGGCCCCTGCACACCTGGCTGCCCGACGCCCACACCCAGGCACCCACGGCCGGGTCCGTGATCCTGGCAGGGGTGCTGCTGAAGATGGGCACCTACGGGTTCCTGCGGTTCGCCATGCCCCTGTTTCCCAACGCGGTGGAGGCCTGGGCCCCGTTCATGATGGTGGTGGCCGTGATCGGCATCATCTACGGCGCGCTGGTGGCCATGGTGCAGGACGACGTGAAGAAGCTGGTGGCCTACTCGTCCGTGTCCCACCTGGGGTTCGTGATGCTGGGGCTGTTCGCCCTGAACATGCAGGGGGTCCAGGGCGGCCTGTACCAGAGCTTGAACCACGGCATCTCCACCGGCGCCCTGTTCCTGCTGGTGGGCGTGATCTACGAGCGGCGCCACACCCGGGCCATCGCGGACTTCGGCGGCCTGGCCAAGGCCATGCCCAACTACGCGGTGGTGTTCCTGATCATCACCATGAGCTCCATCGGTCTGCCCGGCCTCAACGGGTTCGTGGGCGAGTTCCTGATCATGCTCGGCGCGTTCCTCACGTCGAAGACCGCGGCCGTGTTCGCGGCCACGGGCGTGATCCTGGCCGCGGGCTACATGCTGTGGATGGTGAAGCGGGTGTTCTTCGGGCCCCTGGACAAGGAGGAGAACCAGGGCCTGGCGGACCTGACCGGCCTCGAGTGGGGCTACCTGATCCCCATGGTCGTGATGGCCTTCTGGATGGGGATCTACCCGGGCACGTTCCTGCGCAAGACCGACGCCACCTTGGAGCTGTGGCTGGAGCGGTTCGAGGCCAAGAAGGAGGCCTGCCGCAGCCTGGAGTCCCCGGGCGCCCTGGCGTGGCTCCAGGACGGCCTGAACCTGGTGTTCCCCGGATCCCACGCGGACTAACCGCGCTGCCCGAGAAGAGGTGAGCCGATGACGTTCTCCATGGCCGACATGCGACTGCTGACGCCGCACCTGGTGATCACGGCGGCGGCCCTGCTGGTGCTGCTCGCCGAGGCGGTGAGCCCGGGCCGGCGCAAGGGGTACCTGCCGTACCTGGGCATCGCGGGGATCGTGGTGGCCGCGTTCACCACGCCGGGGCTGTTCGGGCCGGCGCGCAGCGGGTTCTCCGGCATGCTGGCGGGCGACGCGTTCGCCGCGTTCGTGTACTTCATCCTGTACGCGGTCGGCGCCTTGACCCTGCTGGTGAGCGACGCGTACCTGCGGGACGAGGGTCGGGACCACGCCGAGTACTACGCCCTGGTGCTGCTGGCTCTGGTGGGCATGATGCTGATGGCCGGGGCCACCCACCTGATGAGCGTGTTCCTGGCCCTGGAGACCATGAGCATCGCCATCTACGCCCTGGCCGGGTTCTTCCGGGACGAGCGCTCGGCCGAGGCCAGCTTCAAGTACTTCATCCTGGGGGCGTTCTCGAGCGGGTTCCTGCTGTACGGCATTGCGCTGCTGTACGGGGCCTGCGGCACCACCGAGATCCAGGGCATCCTGGACGCGTTCGCCTCGAACCGGGCCCTGGCCGGGTCGCCCATGGCCCTGGCCGGGGTGGGCCTGGTGACCGTGGGGTTCGCGTTCAAGGTGGCCGCGGTGCCGTTCCACATGTGGACCCCCGACGCGTACCAGGGCGCGCCCACCTCGGTGACGGCGTTCATGGCCACCGGGGTGAAGGCCGCTGCGTTCGCCGCTGTGCTGCGGGTGTTCTTCGTGGCGTTCCAGACCCTGCACGTGGACTGGAGCGGGGTGCTGTGGGTGCTGGCGCTGCTCACCATGACCCTGGGCAACCTGACGGCCATCGCCCAGACCGACGTGAAGCGCATGCTCGCGTACTCGTCCATCGCCCACGCGGGGTACATCCTGGTGGGCGTGGTGGCGGGCACGCCCGAGGCCGGGGCCGGCATCCTGTACTACCTGCTGGCCTACGCCTTCATGAACATCGGCGCGTTCGCGTGCCTGATCATGGTGGGCCGTAAGGGCCACGAGAACACCGAGCTGGACGCGTTCGCCGGGCTGGGCTTCAAGTTCCCGGCCCTGGGGCTCGCGATGAGCCTGTTCATGTTCTCCATGGCCGGCATCCCGCCCACGGCCGGGTTCATCGGCAAGTTCCTGATCTTCAAGGCTGCCGTGCACCAGGGGTACTACTGGCTCACGATCTTCGGCGTGCTGAACTCGGCGGCCAGCGTGTACTACTACCTGCGGGTGATCGTGACGATGTACTTCAAGCCCGAGCCGGACACGCCCGTGGTCGAGGGGCTGCGGGCCGGCCCGTCCATGGCCTTGGCCACGATCCTGGCCGGGCTGGGGGTGCTGTACTTCGGCATCGTGCCGGGCGGCCTGGTGGACCTGGCCGAGCAGGCCCTGCGCTACCTGGTGTAGCCTTGACGGGGGGCCGGTTGGCTGGTAGGGTCGCCGGCAACGCGGAGAGAGACGCATGGCGCAGGTGGTGACGACGATTCGGACGATCGGCTGGTGGTGGTGGCCCGTGAACCGGGGCTGA
>JAADGT010000366.1 GCA_013152215.1 Deltaproteobacteria bacterium | reverse complement strand
CTGCCTCCGGCCGGGCGCGAAGCCGGGCATGAGATTCGCCGCGCAGGCACGGGACCGAAGAGCTGGTTTCATGACAACTCGGTGGAATCCGGCCCGTTTCGCGGTCCGAGCGTCAGAGGCGCTGCGCGGCGAGCTAAGGGGCCGCGCCCGGCTCTCCGGCAGCTCCCTTGCCCCTCTGATCAGGGAACGATAGCGCCTGTTTACCCGCCTGGATCAATGAAAAAGGGGGCACCCACGGGGCGCCCCCTTTCGGGTTTCTGGGGCCGGGGCCCGGTCAGCGCAGGTGGCGGCTGGCCACCTGGATGCGGTTCACGGCCCGCTCCAGTTTGGCCTGGGCCTCGGCGTACTCCCGGGACTCGTGGCTGAGCCGCTGGAGCTCGGCCTCGGCCTCGGCCTTCTCGGCCTCGGCCCGGGACAGGTCGATCTCCGAGGGGAACTCGGCCTCCTCGGCCAGCACCGTGACCTTCTCGTGCTGCACCTCGGCGAACCCGTGCCGCAGGGCGAGGAAGTGCTCCTCCCCGCCGATGCGGTACATCAGCTCCCCCACGCCCAGGGCCGTGAGGAACGGCGTGTGCCCGGGCAGCACGCCGAACTCGCCCTCGATGCCGGGCGCCGTGATCTCGTCCACCTCGTCGCTGACCAGGAGGCGCTGGGGGGTGACCACCTCCAGCCGAAACCGCTGCTGTGCCATGGGGTCCTCCCCGGGTTAGGCCGCTTCCGTTTCCATGAGGCGCTTGCCCTTCTCCACGGCCTCCTCGATGGTGCCCACCATGTAGAAGGCCTGCTCGGGCAGGTCGTCGTGCTTGCCCTCCACGATCTCCTGGAAGCCCCGGATCGTGTCGGCCAGCTTCACGTACTTGCCGGGGGTGCCGGTGAAGGCCTCGGCCACGTGGAAGGGCTGCGACAGGAACCGCTGGATCTTCCGGGCCCGGGCCACGGTGAGCTTGTCGTCCTCGGACAGCTCGTCCATGCCGAGGATCGCGATGATGTCCTGCAGGTCCTTGTACCGCTGGAGGATCTGCTGGACCTCCCGGGCCACGGCGTAGTGCTCGTCGCCCACGACCCGCGGGTCCAGGATCCGGCTGGTGGAGTCCAGCGGGTCCACGGCGGGGTAGATGCCGAGCTCGGCGATCTGCCGGGACAACACCGTGGTGGCGTCCAGGTGGGCGAAGGTGGTCGCCGGGGCCGGGTCGGTGAGGTCGTCGGCCGGCACGTAGATGGCCTGCACCGAGGTGATCGAGCCCTTGGAGGTGGTGGTGATCCGCTCCTGGAGCTCGCCCATCTCGGTGGCCAGGGTGGGCTGGTACCCCACGGCCGACGGGATCCGGCCGAGCAGGGCCGACACCTCGGAGCCCGCCTGGGTGAACCGGAAGATGTTGTCGATGAAGAGGAGCACGTCCTGGCCCTCTTCGTCCCGGAAGTACTCGGCCACGGTGAGCGCGGTCAGGGCCACCCGGGCCCGGGCGCCGGGGGGCTCGTTCATCTGGCCGTAGATCAGGGCGGCCTTGTCGATGACCCCGGACTCCTTCATCTCGAGCCACAGGTCGTTGCCCTCACGGGTGCGCTCGCCCACGCCGCCGAACACCGAGAACCCGCCGTGCTGCCGGGCCACGTTGTTGATCAGCTCCATGATCAGCACGGTCTTGCCCACGCCCGCGCCGCCGAACAGGCCGATCTTTCCGCCCCGAAGGTAGGGGGCCAGCAGGTCCACCACCTTGATGCCGGTCTCGAGCACCTGCATCTCGGTGCTCATCTCGGTGAACGGAGGGGCCGGCTTGTGGATGGGGCTGCGCATCTTGGTCTCCACCGGGCCGCCCTCGTCCACGGGCTCTCCGACCACGTTGAGGATGCGGCCGAGCACCTCGCGGCCCACGGGCACGCTGATCATCTCGCCGGTGTTCAGGACCGGCTGGCCGCGCACCAGGCCCTCGGTGGAGTCCATGGCGATGCACCGCACGGTGTGCTCGCCCAGGTGCTGGGCCACCTCCACCATCAGGTTCCACTCCCGGTCGTCGATGGAGGGGTTGGTGATCTTGAGCGCGGTATAGATCTCGGGGAGCTCCCCTTCGAAGGCCACGTCCACGACGGGCCCGATGACCTGGCTGATCTTTCCGTATTCGTTGCTCATGGGCTTCAGGCCTCCTTCCGGTGAGCGGCCGCCGGGCTAACGCATGGCCTCGACGCCGTTTACGATATCCATCAGTTCGGTGGTGATCGCCTCCTGCCGCGCCCGGTTGTACTTCAGGGTGAGGCGGGCGATCATCTCGGTTGCGTTGTTGGTGGCCGAGTCCATGGCCGTCATGCGGGCCCCGTGCTCGCTGGCGGTGCTCTCGAGCAGGGCCCGGAACATGCGCACCTCCACGTACCGGGGCAGCACCCAGTTGAGCATGTACTCCTCGCTGGGCTCGTAGATGTACTCGGTGGTGGAGGTCTCGGGATCCACCGGCATCGGCTCGACCGGCAGGAGGCGGTCGAACACCACCTGCTGGGACAGGGCCGACCGGAACTCGTTGTACACCATGTAGACCAGATCGATCTCCCGGTTCGTGTACCGCTCGATCACGTCGCGGGCGATGGTCTGGGCCTCGCCGTAGGTGACCTTGCCGAACAGCTCGGTCTTCTGGCCGATGATCTCCGCGTCGCGTCGGCGGAAGTAGTCCACCGCCTTCTTGCCCACCAGGTACAGGGGCACGGCCTCGTACTCGGCGCCCTTCTCCCGCAGGAACCGCTCGGCGGACCGCAGCACGCTCGCGTTGAACGATCCGCACAGGCCCCGGTCGCTGGTGAACACGATCAGGCACACCCGGCGGGGATCCCGGCGCTCCAGGAGGGGGTGGGCCTCCTCCTCGGTGCGCAGCGCCAGGCTGGAGAGCACCTCCAGCATCTTGTCGGAGTACGGCCGGTTCTGGAGGATGGCCTCCTCGGCACGCCGGAACTTGGCCGCCGAGACCATCTTCATGGCCTTGGTGATCTGCTGGGTGCTCCGGACGCTGGCGATCCGGTTTCGGATGTCCTTCAGGTTGGCCATGGGCTAACGCTCCCTAGGGGATCACTCGGCCACGAACACCTTGTCGAACTCGGCCAGGGCCTCGTCGATCTTCTTCTTCAGGTCGTCGTCCAGGGCCTTCTTGGTGCGCAGGTCCTCGAGCACGTCGGTGCGCTTGGTGTCGAAGAAGGAGTAGAGCTGCTCCTCGTAGCGCTGGAGCTGGCTGACCTCGTACTTGTCCACCCAGCCGTTGGTGGCCGCGTAGATGATGAGAACCTGCTTCTCCACCGGCAGGGGCGAGTACTGGCCCTGCTTGAGGATCTCCACGAGCCGGGCGCCCCGGGCCAGCTGGCGCTGGGTGGCCTTGTCCAGGTCGGAGCCGAACTGGGCGAACGCCTCCAGCTCGCGGTACTGGGCCAGGTCGAGCCGCAGCGATCCGGCCACGCTCTTCATGGCCTTGATCTGGGCCGCGCCGCCCACCCGGGACACCGACAGGCCCACGTTGATGGCGGGCCGGACGCCCGAGTAGAACAGGTCGCTCTCCAGATAGATCTGGCCGTCGGTGATGGAGATCACGTTGGTCGGGATGTAGGCCGACACGTCGCCCGCCTGGGTCTCGATGATGGGCAGGGCCGTGAGGGCCGCCGTTTTCGTCCGAGAGCTTGGCGGCCCGCTCCAGCAGGCGGGAGTGCAGGTAGAACACGTCGCCGGGGTAGGCCTCGCGGCCCGGAGGCCGGCGGAGCAGCAGGGAGAGCTGCCGGTAGGCAACGGCCTGCTTGGACAGGTCGTCGTAGATGATGACGGCGTGCTTGCCGTTGTCGCGGAAGTACTCGCCCATGGCGCAGCCGGCGAACGGCGCGATGTACTGCAGCGGGGCGGGCTCGGACGCCGTGGCTGCCACCACGATGGTGTAGTCCATGGCGTTGTGCTCCTTGAGCCGGGCCACCACCTGGGCCACGGTGGAGCGCTTCTGCCCGATCGCGACGTAGATGCAGATCACGTCGGTGTCGCGCTGGTTGATGATCGTGTCGATCGCCACCGCGGTCTTGCCGGTCTGGCGGTCGCCGATGATCAGCTCACGCTGACCCCGGCCGATCGGAACCATGGAGTCGATGGCCTTCAGGCCGGTCTGGAGGGGCTGGTTCACCGGCTGGCGCAGCACGATGCCCGGGGCCTTCACGTCGATGACCCGGGTCTCGGAGGACTCGACGTCGCCCAGGCCGTCCACGGGGTTGCCCAAGGGGTCCACCACCCGGCCCAGCAGGCCCTCGCCCACGGGCACCGACACGATGCGGCCCGTGCGCTTGACGATGTCGCCCTCCTTGATGTGGATGTCCTCGCCGAAGATGGCGGCACCCACGTTGTCCTCTTCCAGGTTCAGGGCCATGCCCATGATGCCGCCGGGGAACTCCACGAGCTCTCCGGCCATGCACTTCTCCAGGCCGTGGAGCCGGGCGATGCCGTCTCCCACGGTCAGGACGACCCCGGTCTCGGCCACGTCCACGTCGGCCTGGAAGTTCTGGATCTTGGACTTGATGATCTGGCTGATCTCTTCGGCGCGGATCTGCATGGCTCTCTCACCCCTTCATCAAGCTGTCGCGCAGCCGCTGGAGTTGGGTGCGCAAGCTGGCATCGAAAACGAGGTTGCCGACCCGCGCCATGACCCCGCCGAGGATGTCGGGGGAAGGACGATCTCCTTCTGGAGCCGCTTGGCCAGGGCCTGGCGGATGGCCTCGAGCTCGGCCTCGCCGAGCGGCAGGGCGGTGACCACCTCGCCCCGCAGGCGGCCGGCGGCCTCGTCGGCCAGGGCGTCGTAGGCCTCGAGGATGTCGGGCAGGGCGGGGAGCTTGCGGGCCTCCAGGAGGACCCGGAGGAAGTTGGCCACCAGATCCGAGGGCCCCAGCTTGTCCAGGAGCGCGCCGAGCACCTCGGCCTTGACCCGGCGGGGGAGCACGGGCGTCAGGAGGGTGGTGCGCAGCTCGGGGTTGGAGGCCAGCAGATCGTAGAGCTCCCGAAGCTCTTGTCCCACGGGTTCGATCCGGCCCTGCTCCCGGGCCAGGTCGAACAAAGCCTTGGCGTAACGGCGGGCGATGCGCTTCCGGTTCAATGGAGTCCCTCGACGCGCTCAACGGTGAAAGCGACGGCCTTCTTCTGGTCCTCGGGGCCGTAGGCCTTGCGGATGGTCTCCTCGGCCAGGCTCACGGCCAGTTGGGCGGCCTCGGCCCGGAGCTGGTCCCGGGCCCGCTTGACCTCGCTCTGGGCCGACGCCTCGGCCTGGCGGCGGATGGACTCGGCCGCCTTGTCGGCCTCGGCCAGGATCCGCTCCTGCTGACGCTTGCCCTCGGCCTCGAAGTCGGCCCGGAGCTGGGCGATCTCGTCCTCCAGGTGGGCGACCCGCTCCTTGTACTCCCGGAGCTTGGCCTGGGCCGCTTCCAAGGCCTTGCGCGACTCCTCCAGGGCGCGGCGGATGTTCTCGCGCCGGTCCCGCAGGGCCTGGGGCACGGTCTTGCGCAGGGCGAAGTAGAGGATGGCCACCAGGATGCCGAAGTTCACGAACTTCATGCCCAGGGCGACCCATGGGTTGCCGCCCCCCTCGCCGCCGCTGGCGAGGGCGACCGCCGGGAGCAGCAGGGCGGCGGCCGAGAACGCCACCGCACGGGCGCGGACCAGCGAACGCATCAGGCAACCCTCCTTTCGAGAAGGCGCTCGGCCAGCTCCTGGGCCAGGGTCCGGGCATCGGCCTCCAGCACCTTGCGGGCCTCGTCGGCCTCGGCGCGGACCTGGGCCCGGATCTTGGCGAGCTGGGTCTCTGCCTCGGCCGCGGCGTCGGCCAGGAGCTTCTGGCGCCGCGCCTCGGCCTGCTGGACGAGCTGGGTGCGGATCCGGTCGGCCTCGGCCTTGGCCTCGCGGATCTTGGCCTGGTAGTCGGCCCAGATCGACTCGGCCTCGGCCTCCAGGGTCTCGGCCTGCCGACGCCGGCCCTCGGTGCGCTCCTGGCGTTCCTGGAGGACCCGGAGCATGGGCCGGAACAGGATCCGGTCCAGCAGGACCATCAGGACGAGAAAGTTGACGAGCTGGATGATCAGGGTGGCGTTCAGATCGATCACGGGAACACTCCTCCCAAGGGCCCGGCGGAAAGCGGCCGCGATGATACACGAACGCCCCCCGGGAATCAAACACCCGAAAGCTGAAAAGAAACGGGCGGGTTTCGGCGGTTGGGGGCCCCGGAAAGGGGCCCGGCCGGCCCTACACGACGAAGATGAGGAGCAGGGCGACGACCAGGGCGTAGATGCCGGTGGACTCGGACACGGCCTGGCCCACCAGCATGGTGCGGGTCAGGAGGTTGGCGTGCTCCGGCGCCCGGGCGATGCCCTCGCAGGCCTTGCCGGCCGCGAACCCCTCGCCGATGCCGGGGCCGATGGCGCCGAAGCCCATGGCGATGCCCGCGCCGAGGAGGGCTGCCGCGCGGACCAGGTCTGCTCCGGTGATGTCCATGGGACGACTCCTTTCCTGGGTGAGGGTCCAGATCATACGACGTACAGGAGCACCAGGGCCACCACGAGGCCGTATACGCTCGTGGACTGGCTCACGGCCTGGCCCACCAGCATGGTGCGCAGGATCAGCGGGGCCCGGTCGGGCCGGCGGGCCGTGCCGTCGCAGGCGGCCGCGCCGGCGAACCCGGCGCCGATGCCCGGACCGG
>JAADGT010000159.1 GCA_013152215.1 Deltaproteobacteria bacterium | reverse complement strand
CCGGCGATCGATCCGGAGGGCCAGGGCCGCGGCGCAGAAGCGGGCCCACGCCGGCATGGCCTGGCGCCATCCGCCCCATCGGGCCCACAGCCCGAACATGGGCGAGGCCAAGGCCGCGGCGGCGATCCCGGCGGTACGCCTCCATCCCATGGTGCCCGCCCTCCTTTCCCTGCGGCTTTGTTCCCGACCGTTTCGAAAACACCGAGGAGGAGCCTCCGACAGAGCGCTCGGGGCCGGGCCCAACGCCGAGCCCCTTCCCCTCCGTCGGAAGGGGACCCGCCCCAGCCCCTCTCCCGACGACACAGGGTAGGCGAGGCCGGGGCTGCGCCTCAAGTGCCGCTCCGGGCTGACCGAAACGAGAGGGGTCTTCGGCCCGGAGGGAACCCGTGCGACGCTGGTCGGCGCCCCTTCAGTACCTGGTTTGCACCCTCCTCGTCGTCGTCGGAGCAGCGGCAGGGTGGGTGTTCCATCGGAGCGCGGCCAGAACCGTGCTGGAGCAGATCCACCTCCAGGACGACTTTGCCGACCGAGTGGTCCGAGAGGCTCTGGAGGAACGGATCGAGGACGCCGAGGCCCTGCTCGACACCCTGGCCCGTCTGGCCAGCCAGGTCCGCAGCCCGGAAGGGCTCGCCGAGCGTATGGCCGACTTCGTCCCCCTGGTGCAGCCCTGGATCTCCCAGGTGTGCGTCCGGCCATCGGGGGCGAACCGTGCAGCCTGCCTCGTCCGACGCCCCGAGGGGGACCTGACGGCCGAGGTCGCCCCTCCGCCGGAGGCCGGGCCGATCCCGGCGGGGTTTCGGCTGGGCCCCTCGGGCCGGCCCACCCTCGAGTTCTCGCTGGCCGAGCTCGAGGCCGAGGTGCGGGCCTCGGCCCCGGTGGCAGATCTCCTGAAGGCCGTGCTCCACCAGGCCCAGCTGCCCGGTGACGCCCACGTCGAGGTGTACGCCCCCGACGGCACCCTGCTGGTGCACCCCAACCCCTCCTACGTCGGGCACACCTGGGAGCAGATCGAGGCCAGGGAGCGATCCGACCGCGACCGGCCGGCCGAGGACGAGGCCCGGGAACGAGAGGCCCGGCGCCGGTTCGTGTCGGGGAAGACCGGCCGGCTCCGATACCGCGACCACAACCTCGGGGGGCGCGACCTGTTCGCCCACTACGGTCCGTTCCCGGCCGGCGTGCCCGGGTTCCTGGTGTACTCCCACGGGCTGGGGCCCGTGCCCCTGCGGCTCCGGGTGCAGGGGTGGATCAGCGCAGGGTTCGGGGCCCTGTTCGTGCTCGGCGTGTTCGGCGTCTGGCGGCTGTGGAGGGAGGCCGAGGCCCGGCTGCGTGCCGAGCAGGAGCGCTCCCGGGCGGTGGAGGCCCGGGCCCAGGCCGAGGCCGAGGTCCAGGCCCTGCTGGACCAGATGGGGATCTGGATCTTTTCGACGGGGCCGGACGGCCGGATCGTGCGGGCCAACCGGGCGTTCCGGGCTGCCGCCGCCACCTGGGGCGTTCCCGACCCCGTGGGCCGCTCATGCCGGGAGGCAACCCCGACCGCGATCTGCCGCCGTTGCGTCCGGGACCAGCTCCCCGCCGGCCGAATCCACCGGTTCGAGACCACGTGGAACGGCCGGACCCTCCTCGTCACCCAGGCGCCGGTGTGCGTGCCCGGCCGGGAGACGGAGCTGCTGCACCTGGTGGAGGACGTGACCGAGGTCGAGACCCTGCGGGGGGCCCTGGCCCGGAGCGAGCGCCAGGCCGCGGCGGCCGTGCTGGCCGGCAGCGTGGCTCACGAGATCCGGAACGCCGTGACCGCGGTGCACGGGTACGCCGACCTGCTGGAGACCCGGCCGGGCGACCCGGCCTTGGCCCTGCGGGCGGCCGGTGTGCTGCGGGCCCAGATGGACCGGATCCGGTTGCTGGCCAGCAACCTCACCGAGCTCGCCCGTCCCCGCCCCCCCGAACGCCGGCCCGTCGACCTGGAGCGCACGTTCCGGGGCCTCCTAGAGCGACTGGTGTCCGCCGGGCCGCTGAAACGGTTCGAGATCGAGCCCGACTGGGCCAGCCTTCCCGCCGTGACCTGCGACCCCGGACAGGTGGAGCAGGTGCTCACCAACCTGCTGTTGAATGCGGTCGAGGCCATGGGTGACGCCGGAATCCTCCGCGTCGGCACCCGGACCGATGGAGAGTGGGTGCGCCTGTGGGTCGAGGACTCCGGGCCCGGCATCCCGACCGAGGACCTCGACCGGGTGTTCGAGCCGTTCTACACCACCAAGGGCGACCGGGGCACCGGCCTGGGGCTGTACGTCTGCCAGCAGGTCGCCCGGGCCCACGGTGGCCGGATCGAGGTGCGCTCCGAGCTGGGCCGGGGCAGCCGGTTCGAGCTGGTGCTTCCCAGGAGTTCGGGGCCTTCGGCGGGCTAGCTCGGCGACCGGGCAGCCCTTGCCCCCTACGCCAGACGGAAACGGCTCCTGGGGCTACGGGAGCTGTCCGGTGAGGATGCCGAGGATCTCCCGGTACCGGCGGGAGGTCTCGGCCACCACCTCCGGGGGTAGCTCCGGGCCCGGCGGCGTCTTGTCCCAGTCGAGGCTCGACAGGTAGTCGCGCACGTACTGCTTGTCCAGGCTCTCCTGGGGCACCCCTACCCGGTAGTCGGCGGCCCGCCAGAACCGGGACGAGTCCGGGGTGAGCAGTTCGTCGATCAGGATCAGCTCGTCTCCGAGCAGGCCGAACTCCATCTTGGTATCGGCGATCAGGATCCCCTTCTCGGCCGCCTCGTCCGCGCCCCTCTGGTACACGGCCAGGGCCAGGTCGCGCACCCGCCGGGCCAGGTCTGGACCGATCAGCTCCTCGACCCGGGAGAACGGGATGTTCTCGTCGTGGTCGCCCACCTCGGCCTTGGTGGAGGGGGTGAAGATCGGCTCGGGGAGCCGTTCGGACTCCCGGAGCCCCTTCGGCAGGGGGATGCCGCACACCGCCCCGGTCCTCTGGTAGTCCTTCCACCCGGAGCCGCTCAGGTAGCCCCGCACGATGCACTCCACCGGCAGGGGCTTCGCCTTCTTCACCAGCATGCTCCGGCCCGCCAGGACCTCGGCGTGGCGCCGGGCCGGTTCAGGGTACTCGGCCGGATCGGCCGAGACCAGGTGGTTGGGCACCAGGTCCTGGGTGCGGCCGAACCAGTGGACCGACAGCCGAGTCAGCACCTCGCCCTTGCCGGGGATCGGGGTGGGCAGGATCACGTCGTAGGCGCTCAGCCGGTCGGTGGTCACGATCAGGAGATGCTCCCCGAGATCGTAGATGTCGCGCACCTTGCCCCGGCTCACCAGCTGGAGCCCCTCCAGGTTCGTCTCGTACACGGTGTGGGTCATGGAAAATCCTCCGGGAACGTTGGGACGTTGGGATGGAAGGGCGGGCAGGGACTCCTCGCCCCGCAGCCCCCTCCCGGCGGGAGAGGGGGGGCGAGGGTGGGCTTTGCCGGACTAGCTTCCCAACCCCTCGATCTCCAGGATCTCGTACTCCTTGACCCCCCGGGGCGCGTCCACCTCCACGTCGTCGCCCACCTCCTTGTTCAGGAGCGCCCGGGCCAGGGGGGAGGTGATGGAGATCCGGCCCTCGTTCACGTCGGACTCGTGGGGGCCCACGATCTCGTAGACCTTCTCCTCGCCGCCGGTGTCCAGGTCCTCGAGCCGCACCCGCACCCCGAACCGCACCCGCTCCTGGGGGCCGCGGGGAGGGTCCACGATGTCCGACTCGGCCAGCTTCGTCTCCAGGTCTCGGATCTTGGCCTCGATCCACCCCTGTTTCTCCCGGGCGGCGTGGTACTCCGCGTTCTCCGAGATGTCGCCGTGGGCCCGGGCCACCTGGATCTCCTTGACCACCTCGACCCGGTCCACCTTCTTCAACCGTTCCAGCTCCTCGCGAAGCCTCGAGTATCCCTGCCTCGTGATCGGCATCCGGCTCATCGGAACTTCCTCCTCGAATCGTTGTTGGGGCCTTCGGCCCGCTGAAAAGCTAGTAAGCTGGGAAGCTAGGAGGCTGGGAAGCTGGGAGGCTGAAGGCCTCCTCTCTCCCAGCCCAGCGCCAGCACCTGACAGTCCGGGGGGCATGGGGTCTGTTGGAGAGCCGCGTGCGGCTCCTTAGCTCGCCGCGCAGCGCCTCCAACCCTCGTACCGCGAAACCGTACGTCCCCGGCCCGACCGTCATGAAACCATTGTTGCTGCCCTGTGCCTGCGCGGCGAATCTCACGCCCGGCTTCGCGCGCGGAAACAGACCCCATGCCCCGCCTCCGGGAACAACGGGCCCATTTTGTCGCCGGATCCATTGTTAGGATCCACCGCCAACAAAAAGGCCGCCCCGCGGGCGGCCGGCACATCGGGCGCCGCGTCGGGTTCCCTACCCCACCTCGTTGTACGGCCGCACCCGGAACCGCACCCCCAACTCCTCGGCCCGGCGGCGGCACGCCTCCACGTCCAGCCCCGGCACGGCCACCACCGAGGCCGTGACCTCGGGGATCTGCTCCCGGGCCCGGCTCAGAAAGGTCAACACGGCCGGGTACGCGTCGGGGATGCCCGGGCGGCACAGCCGCTCGTACGTCTCGGCATCGGGCGCGTTCAGGCTAACCGACACGGCGTCCACCAGGCCCGCAAGCTCGGCCGGCACGTCGCGCCGGTGCACCGCGCTGGCAAGCCCGTCGGTGTTGATCCGGATTCGCCGGGCGCCCCGCGCCCGCAGCTCCCGGGCCACCCGTTTGACCAGGTCGAGCCGGAGCAGGGGCTCCCCGAACCCGCAGAACACCACCTCGTCCCACGCCTCGGGGCCGCCCTGGTCCTCCACCGCCGCCAGCACCTCGTCGGCCGTGGGCTCGTGGTCCAGGGCCAGGTCGTGGCCCTTCACCACCGGGGCCCGGTGCTTGGGACAGAAGGCGCACCGGTTGGTGCACCGGTCGGTCACGTTCAGGTACAGGCTCCGACGGATCGGGTAGGCGATGGGGTTGGTCCGGACCTCCCCGATCCCGAACAGATTCCGGCACGCCCGGGTGGTGATGCGGGCCACGTCCCCCACCTCGAGCCCGCGCACCCGGGCCACCTCGGCCGCGGTGTGCACGATGTACGCCGGCTCGTTGGTCCGGCCCCGTTTCGGCTGGGGCGCCAGGAACGGGCAGTCGGTCTCCAGGAGCACCCGCTCCAGGGGCACGTGGGCCACCACCTCGCGCAACCGGTCGTTGCGTGGGTAGGTCACCGTGCCCGGCACCGACAGGTAGAACCCCAGGGCCAGCACCTCCCGGGCCAGGGCCAGGTCGCCCGAGAAGCAGTGGAACACCCCCCGCAGGCCCTCCCCGGCCTCGTCCCTCAGGATCCGCAGGGTGTCCTCGTGGGCCTCCCGGTCGTGGATCACCACGGGCAGGCCCAGCTCCCGAGCCCTTCGGAGCTGGTCCCGGAACCGTTGCTGCTGGGCGTCCCGTGGAGATCGGTCCCGGAAGTAGTCGAGCCCGATCTCCCCCCAGGCCACCACACGATCCGACGACCGGGCCAGGTCGGCCAGGTCGTCCAGCTGAGCGTCGGTGACCCGGGCCGCCTCGTGGGGATGGACCCCCACCGTGGCCCACACCCCGGACCGGGCCTCCGCCAGGGTCACGGCCGCGCGGCTGTCCTCCGGGTCGATGCCCACGGTGATCACGGCGCCCACCCCCGCCCGGCGGGCGCGGGACAGGACCCCCTCCACGTCCTCCCGCAGCCCCTCCAGGGTGAGGTGGGCGTGGGTGTCGACGATCACCGGACCTCGATCCGGGGGAACAGGCTCTTCCCCCGCTCCGTGCGCACGCCGGCCGGGAGGCCGCCCCAGGTGCGGAGCTCCTCCAAACGGCCCTCGTCCACCGGCCGGGGCAGCCCCAGCCGACGCCAGATCTCCCGTCCCGTTCGGGGCAGGAACGGGAACACCAGGAGGCCCACGGCCCGGAGGGCCTCGCAGGCGTTGTAGAGCACCTGGTCCAGGCGCGGGGCCTTCTCCGGGGCCTTGGCCAAGGCCCAGGGCGCGGTGGTGTCCACGTACTTGTTGACCACGCCCACGAACTCCCACACCGAGGTCAGGGCCTTGTGGAACGCCAGGTCGTCCATGGCCGAGTCCACCTGTTCCAGGCACGCCGTCAGGGCGTCGCGCAGCCCTTCGTCCACCCCCTCGGTGCCGAACGAGAGCACCCGGGGCACCACGCCGTCGCGGTACTTACCCACCATGGCCAGCACCCGCGACACCAGGTTGCCCAGGTCGTTGGCCAGGTCCGAGTTGATCCGGTGGACCAGGGCCTCCCGGCTGAAGTCGCCGTCCAGGCCGAACGGGACCTCCCGCAGGAGGAAGTAGCGGAACGCGTCCACCCCGTACTCGGCGGCGATGGCCCCCGGGTCCACCACGTTGCCCAGGCTCTTGGACATCTTCTTGCCCTCCACGGTCCACCAACCGTGGGCGAACACCTTCTTGGGCAGCGGCAGCCCGGCGCTCATCAGAAACGTGGGCCAGTACACCGCATGGAACCGCAGAATGTCCTTGCCGATCACGTGCACGTCGGCCGGCCAGTACCGGGAGAACCGATCCTCCTCGTCCGGGAAGCCCGCACCCGTGATGTAGTTGGTGAGGGCGTCGAACCACACGTAGATCACGTGGGCCGGGTCGCCCGGCACCGGGATGCCCCACGAGAAGCTGGTGCGCGAGATGGACAGGTCCCGCAGCCCTTCCCGCACGAACGAGAGGATCTCGTTTCGCCGGCTCACGGGCTGGATGAAGTCCGGGTTCTCCTCGATGTGCCGAAGCAGAGGCTCCTGGTACCGGGACATCCGGAAGAAGTAGCTGGGCTCCTTGAGCCGGTCGGTGGGCCGGTTGCAGTCCGGGCAGTTGCCCTCCATGAGCTGGTTTTCCGTCCAAAAGGTCTCGCAGGGCGTGCAGTACCAGTCCTCGTACTCGCCCAGATAGATATCGCCGTTGGCCTGAACCCGACGGAACAGCTCTTCGACGGACCGGTGGTGGGCCGGATCGGTGGTGCGGATGAACCGGTCGTTGGAGATGTCGAGGGACTTCCACAGGTCCTGGAACCGGGTCACCACCCGGTTGGCCAGGTCGATGGGCTGCTCGCCCCGCTCCGCCGCCGCTTTCTGAACCTTCTGGCCGTGCTCGTCGGTGCCCGTCAGGAACAGCACGTCGTAGCCGGCGGCGCGCTTGTACCGGGCCAGGGCGTCACAGGCCACGGTGGTGTAGGCGTGGCCGATGTGGGGCACGTCGTTGACGTAGTAGATCGGTGTGGTCACATAGAAGGTCTTCGACATGGTCATCCCTTTTTGCGTCTCGGCCGACGCCGGCTCCTGCGTTTGCGGCCCTGGCCGGCCGGCTGCTCCGCCGCCGACGGGGCCGACGGCTCCTGGGACGGGGGCTTGGGTTTGTCGGGCTTGGGTCCGGCGGGCTTGCGGCCTCTTCCGCCGGGGCGTTTCTCCCGCCCGGGGCCGCCGGACGTCTTCCGTTGCTCCTGCCGGGGCTTATCCCCCTTCGTCGGGGCGGGGCGGGAGGGGACGCTCCACGGCCACCGACACCTCCACCTCGCCCTCGCGGGTCTGGATGACGAAGGTACCCTCGAGCACGTTGCGCCGGACCACCTTACCGGTTCCCCGGGGGGTTTCCACGGTCTTGCCCAGCCGGGGGAACCGCTTGGCCTCGCGCTTGTACTGCTCGTGCTCGTAGCCCAGGCAGCACATCAGGCGGCCGCACACCCCCGAGATCTTGGTGGGGTTCAGGGCCACGTCCTGTTCCTTGGCCATGCGCACGCTCACCGGCGAGAACTGGGTGAGCCAGGTGGCGCAGCACAGCTCCCGGCCGCAGGGGCCCACCCCCCCCACCAGCTTGGCCTCGTCGCGCACCCCGATCTGGCGCATCTCGATGCGGGTGTGGAACTCCCGAGCCAGCTCTCGCACCAGCTCCCGGAAGTCCACCCGCTGCTCGGCCGTGAAGTAGAAGATCGCCTTGGACCCGTCGAACAGATACTCCACGTCCACGAGCTTCATGGGAAGACCCTTCTCGCGGATCTTCTCCAGGCACACCTGAAACGCGTACCCTTCGAGCTCGCAGTTCTGCTCGTAGCGGAGGATGTCGCGCTCCCCGGCCCGGCGCAGCACCTTTTTGAGCGCCTGACCGGGCGGTGGCTCCGCCTCCCGGGGAAGCGAGGCCACCTGCCCCAGGGCCATGCCCCGCTCGGTCTCCACCACGACCCAATCGCCGGGCCCGCACTCCAGGGGCCCGGCGTCGAAATGGTACACGCGGCTGGCGCGCTTGAAACGAACCCCTACGACCCGAGCCAACGGTCCTCCCAATCCTGCCCCGCCAGCCCGAGAAACAGGGCGTCCAGGGCCAGTTCCGTGTTCACGTTGCGATCCAGCCACTCCAACACCCGCGCCAGGCCCGCCTGACGGTCGAGCCACCCAGGGACCGCCCCGTCCAGGCGGCGGATGCGCCGGCGCACCACCCACTGCAGGGTCTCCAGCCGATCCCGCAGGTCCTGGGCCCGCGCCCACTCGGCCCCCAGCCGCAACCGATCCCCCGCGGTCAACCCGTCCCACCGATCCACCAGATCCTCGGCCTGGCGGACCCACTCCAGAAACTCCCCTGGCTCCCGGCCTAACACCCGCCCGGGTCGGCCGCCGCACACCCGCGCCAGGGCCCGGGCCTGCTCGGGCTCCATCCCCTCCGACACGAGGACCTGCTCCACGGCCCCGTCCGGCAGAGGGTCGAACCGAACGCACTGGCACCGGGAGACCACGGTGGGCAGGAGCTGGTCTCGGTGATGGGTGGTGAGCACCAGGTGGGTGCCTGCGGGAGGCTCCTCCAGCGTTTTCAGGAGCGCGTTGGACGCCTCCCGGGTCAGCCGGAAGGCATCGGGGATTATAGCAACCCGGCGGCCTCCCTCAAAGGGCCGAAACGAAAGGCTTTCCTGGAGCGCCCGCACCTCCTCCACCCCCACCCGCGCCCCCCGGGGCACGAGCACGTGCAGGTCCGGGTGGTTGCCCGAGTCGAGCCGCCGGCACGACCGGCACGCCCTGCACCC
>JAADGT010000308.1 GCA_013152215.1 Deltaproteobacteria bacterium | reverse complement strand
CCTTCGCTGAACGGCCTCGCAGGGGCCGCCTCGGCGCGTGAGGGCACGCGCCGAGGCCGCTCCCCTGGCGCCGGGCGGCCCGAGCTGCTCGGCCGTTGCGCTTCGTCGGAGCCCCCAGCCCCACCGACGCAATCCGCATACGTTTTTACGAAACGGAACACTAGAAACTAGAGAAATTCCGGGGACCTCGGCTGTTGGGCGGCCGCTCCACCAGGCCCCTAGCTCCCGAGATCATGAGGTGAAGGCGAAGAAGCATGATGATGCCTAGAAGGCGCGGGAACCCGGGAGGTTTTCAAGCCTTCTAGCCTCCCAGCCTTCCAGCCGTCGAGGGGGCCGAAGGCCCCAGACCGGAGACCGATTCAATGGCACATCGCGTGGAAGTGGGGATCCGGCCCGAGTTCCGGGATCCCCGGGGAGAAGGGGTGGCGCGGGAGGTGCGGGAGTTCCTGCACCTGCCCGTGGAGGAGGTCCGCACCCTGGACGTGTACACCCTGGACCTGGGGTTGGGGGACGACGACCTCGCCGCCGTGGGCGACGCCCTGGTGGACCCCGTGATCCAGGAGTGGACCCTGGGCGAGCCCTACGGCCCCCGGGGGTTCCCGGGGTTCCACTGGGCCGTGGAGGTGGGGTTCCTGCCGGGCGTCACCGACAACGTGGGTCGCACGGCCAAGGAGGCGGTGGAGATGCGCCTCGGCCGCGGGTTCCCCCACGACCGTCAGGTGTACACCGCGGTCCAGTACCTGATCCGGGGCGAGGCGCTGACCCGGGACCAGGTGGAGCGGCTGGCCCGCGATCTCCTGGCCAACGAGCTGATCCACCGGTGGCGGGTGCTCTCGGCGGAGGAGTTCGCACGGGCCGGCGGGTTCCCCGCCGAGGTGCCGCGGGTGCGGGGCGGCGGAGGGGGGCGGGTCGAGGCCGTGGATCTGGAGATCCCGGACGAGGCGCTGCTGGCCCTGTCCCGGCAGCGGCTCCTGGCCCTGACCCTGGACGAGATGCGGGCGATCCGCGACCACTACCGCGACCCAGCGGTCCGCCGCCTCCGGAAGGAGCTGGGGCTGCCGGCCGGGCCCACCGACGTGGAGCTGGAGTGCCTGGCCCAGACCTGGTCGGAGCACTGCAAGCACAAGATCTTCAACGCCACCATCGAGTACCACGACGAGACCGGCACCCGCCGCACCATCCGGAGCCTGTTCAAGACCTACATCGTGGGGGCCACGGAGCGGGTGCGCCGTGGCAAGGGGGACCGGGACTTCTGCCTGTCGGTGTTCAAAGACAACGCGGGGGTGATCGCCTTCAACCAAGACTGGAGCCTGTGCTTCAAGGTCGAGACCCACAACTCGCCCTCGGCCCTCGACCCCTACGGCGGGGCGCTCACCGGCATTGTGGGGGTGAACCGTGACCCCATGGGCACCGGCATGGGGGCCCGGCTCATCTTCAATGTGGACACCTTCTGCTTCGCCAACCCGTTCCTCGAGGGCGAGCTGCCCCCCCGGCTCCTGCACCCCCGGCGCATCTACGAGGGCGTGGTTCGCGGGGTGGAGCACGGCGGCAACAAGAGCGGGATCCCCACCGTGAACGGGTGCGTGGTGTTCGACGAGCGGTATCTGGGCAAGCCCCTGGTGTACTGCGGCACCGCCGGCCTGATCCCCCGGGAGGTGGCCGGCCGGCCCGGCCACGAGAAGGCCGCCCGTCCGGGGGACCGCATCGTGATGGTGGGAGGCCGCATCGGCAAGGACGGCATCCACGGCGCCACGTTCTCGTCCGAGGAGCTCCACGAGGGCAGCCCGGCCACTGCGGTGCAGCTAGGCGACCCGATCACCCAGAAGCGGCTCTACGACTTCCTGCAGATCGCCCGGGATCGGGGCCTGTACAGCTCGATCACCGACAACGGGGCCGGGGGGCTGTCCTCCAGCGTGGGGGAGATGGCCGAGCAGTCGGGCGGCGCCCGGCTGGACCTGGGGCGGGCCCCCCTCAAGTACCCCGGCCTGGACCCCTGGGAGATCCTGGTGTCCGAGTCCCAGGAGCGGATGACCCTGGCCGTGCCCCCCGAGAACCTAGAGGCGTTCCTGGGCCTGGCCCGCGAGATGCGGGTGGAGGCCACGGACCTTGGGGAGTTCACCGACGAGGGCGCGTTCCACGTGCTCCACGACGGCCGCACCGTGGCGTACCTGCCCCTCGGGTTCCTGCACGAAGGCCTGCCCGAGATGCGGCTTCGGGCCCGCTGGGAGAAGCCGGTGCACCCCGAGCCCACGTTCCCCTGCCCCGGCGACCTGACCGACGAGCTCACGGGGCTCCTGGGTCGGCTGAACATCTGCTCCAAGGAGTCGATCGTCCGCAAGTACGACCACGAGGTCCAGGGCGGCAGCGTGGTGAAGCCGTTCGTGGGGGTGGTGAACGACGGCCCCTCGGACGCCGCGGTCGTCCGACCGGTGCTCGAGAGCTTCGAGGGGGTGGTCACGGCCAACGGGATCGTGCCCCGGTACAGCGACATCGACACCTACGCCATGGCCGCGGCCGCCGTGGACGAGGCCGTGCGAAACGCCCTGTGCGTGGGTGCGAGCCTGGACCACCTGGCGGCCCTCGACAACTTCTGCTGGTGCGACCCGGTGGCGAGCGAACGGAACCCCGACGGGGAGTACAAGCTGGCCCAGCTGGTTCGGGCCAACGAAGCCCTGTACGACCTCACGGTGGCCTACGGCATCCCGCTCATCTCGGGCAAGGACTCCATGAAGAACGACTACGTGCACGGGGACCTCAAGATCTCCATCCCCCCGACCCTGCTCGTGAGCGTGATCGGCCGGATCGAGGACGTGCGCCGCTGCGTCACCATGGACGCCAAGCGGCCCGGCGATCGGGTGTACGTGCTGGGGATCACCCGGCCCGAGCTGGGGGGCTCGGAGTACTGGGCGGCCCGCGGGTTCGTGGGGAACCGGGTGCCCCGGGTCCGACCCGAGGAGACCCTGCCCCTGTACCGGGGCCTGGAGAACGCCATTCGCCGCGGCTGGGTGGCCTCGTGCCACGACTGCTCGGACGGCGGGCTGGCCGTGGCCCTGGCGGAGACGGCGTTCTCCGGGGGGCTCGGGATCGAGGCCGACCTGTCCGGCGTACCCATGGAGCGGGTGGAGCGGGACGACGAGCTGCTGTTCAGCGAGTCGCCCGGCCGGTTCGTGGTCACGGTGCGGCCCGAGCACGCCGGGGCGTTCGAGGAGGCCCTCGCCGGCACCGCGTTCGCTCCGGTGGGCACGGTGACGGACGAGCCGGTGCTGGTGCTGCGCGGGCTCGACGGCCGCCCGGTGGTGAACGCCCGGATCGACGAGCTCAAGCGGGCCTGGCAGGCCCCCCTGGCCGCCCTGGGATAACTTCCGCTGGAAGGCTTGAAGGCTGGAAGGCTAGGAGGCTGGAAGGCTGGAAGGCTGGAAGGCTAGGAAGCTGGGAGGCTTGGAGGCTTGAGAACCTCCCGGATTCCCATACGTTCTAGGAATCACAGGGGCGCTTTGCCTCCACCCCCCGGTTTGGGGGTATGGTCTAGTCTCTAGTTTCCAGTGTTCCGTTTCGCAAAAACGTATGCGGATTGCCTCGGTGGGGCTGGGGGTTCCGACGAAGCGCGACGGCCGAGCAGCTCGGGCCGCCCGGCGTCAGGGGAGCGGCCGCGGCGCGTGTTCTCACGCGCCGCA
>JAADGT010000109.1 GCA_013152215.1 Deltaproteobacteria bacterium | reverse complement strand
GCTCGGGCCCAATCACACTGGGCTGGGCACCGAGGTGGGGGTGTGGGTGCGGGGGGGGTGGGCCACCCCCCTGGGCACGGTGCCCGTGGCAGAGGACCTGGCCGAGGCCCTGCTGGCCGCCTGCCCAATCCTCCAGGAAGACACCCTGGCCCACGTGCACGAGCACTCCCTGGAGGTCCAGCTGCCGTTTCTGCAGGTGAAGAACCCCGCCGTGCGCATCGTTCCGATCTCGTTCATGCTGCGGTCCTACGGGGACATCGCCGAGGTGGGGCGGGCCGTGGCCGGGGTGGTGGAGTCCTGGCCCGAGCCGGTGCTCCTGGTGGCTTCGAGCGACATGAGCCACTACGAGCCCGAGGACGTGGCCCGGTCCAAGGACCGGATGGCGATCGATTGCGTGTTGGCGCTGGACCCCCGGGGTCTGCTTGACACTACGAAACGCCATGGGATTACAATGTGCGGCGTGGTGCCCACGGCGGTGATGCTCGTGGCCGCCCGGGAGCTGGGGGCTGCCGGCGCAAGGCTGGTCCGGTACGCCACCTCGGGTGACGTCAGCGGCGACCGCCGCCAGGTCGTGGGGTACGCCGGCCTCGTGGTGGCCTGATACCGAGTTGCGCTCGAACCGAGAGCCCTCGGGGGCGGGGCAAGAGCCCAATGGCTTTGAACGCAACTGGGTACGACCCGGCCGGGCCTGCTCTTCCGGGCAGGCCCGCTCTCGTTTCGTCCCCCGGCCGCCATTCCTTTTCCCGTTGATCGCTGAGGAGTTCCCCCATGTCGGGTGTACGGACCCGTTTCGCCCCGAGCCCCACCGGCCATCTGCACGTCGGGGGGGCCCGGACCGCCCTGTTCAACTTTCTCTATGCCCGCCACCACGGCGGCACGTTCGTGCTGCGTATCGAGGACACCGACCGAGAGCGCTCCACCGACGAGAGCACCCGGGCCATCCTGGAGTCCATGAGGTGGCTCGGGCTCGATTGGGACGAGGGCCCCTACTTCCAGAGCCAACGCACCGGCCTATACTTGGAGCACGTGGAACGGCTGTTGAAGGAGGGCAAGGCCTATCGCTGCGACTGCCCGCCGGAGGTGGTGGAGGCCAAACGGCAGAAGGCGCTGATCGAGGGCCGGAAGCCCAAGTATGACGGCACCTGCCGGGCCCGCACCGACGTGGATCCCTCGAAGCCCCACGTGGTCCGGTTCAAGGCTCCCCAGACCGGCACCACCGTGGTGCCGGACCTCCTGAAGGGGGAGGTGGTCTACGACAACGAGGAGCTCGACGACCTGGTGATCCTGCGCACCGACGGCTCCCCCACCTACAACTTCGTGGTGGTGGTGGACGACGCCCTCATGGGCATCACCCATGTGATCCGGGGCGACGACCACCTGAACAACACCCCTCGGCAGATCCAGCTGTACCAGGCCCTGGGCTACCCCCTGCCCCGGTTCGCCCACGTGCCCATGATCCTGGGGCCCGACAAGAAGCGGCTCTCCAAGCGCCACGGGGCCACCAGCGTGGAGGCCTACCGGGACGCCGGGTTCCTGCCCGAGGCCCTCGTGAACTTCCTGGCCCGGCTGGGATGGTCCCACGGCGACCAGGAGATCTTCTCCCTGCAGGAGCTGATCGACCTGTTCGACCTGGACGGGGTGGGCCGGTCGGCGAGCGTGTTCAACGAGGACAAGCTCCTGTGGCTCAACGCCCACTACATCAAGGAGTGCCCCCAGGACCGGCTGGTGGACCTGGTGAGGCCCTTCCTGGAGCGCAAGGGGTACGACACCGCCGACCGCGGCAAGCTGGCGGTGCTGGTGGAGGCGTTCCGCCCCCGCTGCAAGACCCTGGCCGAGTTCGCAGAGAAGGCCACCCCCTACTTCGTGCGGGAGATCGAGGTGGACCCGGCCGCGGCGAAGAAGCACCTGAAGGCCTCGATCGCGCCGGTGCTGGCCGACCTGCTCGAGGCGTTCCGGGCGGTGGAGCGGTGGGACGTGCCGTCCCTGGAGCGGGCATTCCTCGAGGTGGTGGAGGGCAAGCACGCCCTCAAGATCGGCAAGGCCGCCCAGCCCCTTCGGGTGGCCGTGACCGGGACCACCGTGAGCCCGGGGATCTTCGAGACCCTGGTGCTGGTGGGCCGGGAGTGGGCCCTGGAGCGGATCGAGCGGGCCCTGGAGATGGCCCGGGCCAGGGCGGCCTCGGGCTGACCCGGACCATTCACCCGGCGACCAAGTGCTAATTCCAACGAAAGTATTGCCGGGCCCGTGCCCCCTTCCCCTTGGGGAGTACGGGGCATGGGGCCTGCTTCCGGCCGCGCGCGAAGCCGGGCATGAGATTCGCCGCGCAGGCACGGGGCATCAGCGGTGGTTTCATGACAGACCGGTCGACACGAACGATTTCGCGGTACGAGCGGTGGAGGCGTTGCGCGGCGAGCTAAGGAGCCGCACGCGGCTCTCCAGCAGACCCCATGCCCCCGAGCTTTGGCGCGATTCGAGAGCCGCCCGGCTGCCTAGCCGTCTAGCGGGCCGAAGGCCCCCGACCGACGACCAACGACTGACGGCCAACGACCGAAGTCGCTGGGAAGGTCTTAGTTAATAGGGCGGGGCAGGGCCCCGCCTTCGAGCAGGGAGCGGTAGCGCCCGTTTATCCGCCGGGTTGATGAACCTTTCTGGCCGGGGGGAGGAACCCCATGGCGTGCTACTTTGTCTGCCCTTCGTGCCAAACCGCCCTACGGGTGGACCGGTCGAAGCTCCCGCCCCGGCCCGCCCGCTACCGGTGCAAACGCTGCGACACCGTATCGGTGGTCCAGGAGCACCTGCACGACCGGCCCTCCCCCCCCAGGCAACGCCCCCCCGAGCCGCCGCCGGTGGCCGACGGCACGGTGTACCACCACGTGAGCGACCTGGCCCGCATGGGCATGGCCGGCGCGACCTACCGCCTGGTCGTGGAGATCGTCTCCCGGGACGGCACCGCCCGAACCCTGAGCTTCGACGAACCCCGGGTCACCGTGGGCCGCGGCGACGCCGGCATCCGGGTGGACGACCCCCTCGTCAGCCGCCTTCATCTGGAGATCGAGCGCGTCCGCGACCGGGTGATCGTGAAGGACCTGGGCAGCACCAACGGCACGTTCGTGAACGAACGCACCGCCACGGCCGAGTTCGTGGGCGAGACCGACGAGGTGCGGATCGGGAACACCCGGCTGCGAATCCGGGTGGAGATGGGCTAATCCTCCCGGAACGCCACCACCGCGGTCACGTTGTCGGGGCCGCCCCGCTCCAGGGCCGCCTCGATCAAGGCCTCGCAGGCCGATCGGGGGTCCGTGCTCTCGCGAAGGAGCTCCTCGATTCGGCCGGCCGGAACCGGCCCCCACAGCCCGTCGGAGCACAGCAGCACCCGGTCTCCCCGCTCCACCCCCTCCCACGTGTACTCTGGGCCCGCCTCCAGGGCCACCCCCACGGCCCGGGTCACCACGTGGCGCAGCCCCGCCGCCCGACCCCCGAGCTCGGCCACAGCCGAGTGGTCCCGGGTGAGCCCCCGAAGATCGCCCTCCCGCAGCAGGTAGCACCGGGCGTCCCCCGCGTGGACCACGTGGAGCCGGGGCCCGGCCGCCAGGGCGGCCACCAAGGTGCATCCCATTCCGGCCCGGGCCGGGTCGGCCCCAGCGTCCCGGGCCACGGCCCGGTGGGCCGCTTCCACCGCAGCCACCAGATCCTCGGGCCCCGCACGCCGGGCGGCGGACACCGCCC
>JAADGT010000327.1 GCA_013152215.1 Deltaproteobacteria bacterium | reverse complement strand
GGCGCCGAGGTCACCGTGTACTACCGCCGGGGGCCCGACCGGCTCCGGGCCATCCCCGAGGAGGTGGAGGCGGCCCGGGCCGAAGGGATCTTCTTCCGGTTCCACGCCGCCCCCGAGGAGGTCTCGGCCGGCCGGAGCCGGAGGCTGTCGGTGCGGTTCCGCAACACCCGAGCCGCCCAGGAGCATCCCTTCGGGCTCTCCCCCCAGGTGGAGGGGCAGCCGACCGAGTTCTGGGCCGAGGTGGACACCGTGGTGGTGGCCGTGGGGCTCCAGCCCGACCTGCCCGAGGGCGCGCCCTCAGACCTTACGCCCGACGAATGGGGCCGCACGGGTGTGCCGGTGTACGTGGCGGGTGACGCAGCGCCCGACGCCGCAGGCACGGTGGCCCATGCCGTGAACGCGGGCAAGCGCGCCGCGCTCGCGATCCACGCGGACCTCACCGGCGAGGTGCTCGAGCCCAGGGCCCTGCGGATCGCCCGGGGCCCGGGCATCAGCCTGCAGGCCTGGACCGAGCCCGAGGGCGCACGGGCCGGTCGGGTCCAGGCGGTGCCCCCCCTGCGCACCATCCAGCGCCGGTACTTTCCCGACGTCCCGAGGGCGAACGCCCGAGCCCTCCCCCCGGACGACGCCATCTGGAGCTTTACCGAGGTGGACCGGGGGCTCCCCCTGGAGAAGGCGGCCCGCGAGGCCCGGGACCGGTGCTTCCACTGCGGGGTGTGCACCCGGTGCGACCGGTGCCTGGAGGCGTGTCCGACCGGCGCCATCTCGCGGGAAGGCGACACCTACCGGGTGGACGATGAGAAGTGCACCCTGTGCCGGCTGTGCCAGGTGGAGTGCCCTCGCAACGCCATCACCATGCCCCGCACCGAGTCGTGCGTGGCCTGCGGGTACTGCACCACCTGGTTCGAGTGCCCGGCGCTGGTGCGGGGTCCCGACGGCCGGGCCGTGGTGGACGAGGGGCTGTGCATCGAGTGCGGGCTGTGCATCCAGATCTGCCCCCAGGGCGCCATCCGTCCCCGGGTGTCCGGAGCGGAGCCCGCTTCTGGTTGAGCCCGGACGCGGGCACCGTGCGGCGGCGAGGCAGGGGTGCGAAGCCCCCTTCGGATCCGTGTCGGCCGGGTCCCGGCAGGGGGGCGGTGCGGGTCAGCGTCAGGAAGGGGCGCGGGTCTTGCCCGAGAGCCGGGCCTCCTGGATCAGAATGGGCCCCAGCGTGCGGTCCAGGAAGCGGCGCTGGCACTCCACCCCCATCCGCCCCTCCCGTTGGTACTTCATGTAGCGGCAACCGCCCAGGCACAGGGGAAGATACTCGCACTCCCGGCACGCCGCAGCGGTGCGCAGCCGGTCCAGGGCGAACCGTTCCCGGTAGTCCTGGAACCCCTCCCACAGGTTCCCCGCCACGAACTGTTCGTGCCCCACCAACGCCGGGCACTTGGTCAGGGTGCCGTCGTAGTGAACCGTGAAGGCGTACTCCAGATCCACCATGCACGCGATGGGTGCGATCTTGGGAGGGCGGTAGCCCCGCTTGAGAACCTCCTCCCGGAGGAACACGGTGGCCTCGGCCACCCAGTCCTCGTTTATCGAGGCGCATCCCACACACGACTCCGGCGGCGCAAACTCGTCCGTGGTGTGCATCACCGGGCTGAACTGGATCGGCCCCACCGCTTCCGGCCCGAGCCCCCGGTCCGACAGGTCGTCGAGGAGCTCTGGGAAGCGATGGTAGTTGTCCCGCGTATAGGTGCCGGCAAGGCCGATCCGGGTTCGGCCCGCACATCTCTTCAGGTTCGTCACGATCGCCTCGTAACTCCCCCGGCCGGAGCGGAACGGCCGGAACCGATCGTGGACGTCCCCGGGGCCGTCCAGGGTCACCCGCACACCCATCAGCCCCAAAGGGTTCAGCTCGTCCACGATCTCGGGGGTCAGGAGGGACCCGTTCGTGACCAGGGTGCAGTGGAAGCGACCTCCCCGCTCCTCCACGAGCCGCTTCAGGCTCCCCGAGATCCGGACGATCGCGTCCCGATACAGGAGGGGCTCGCCCCCGTAGAAGTCCACCACCACCGTGTCCATGCCCGGTCGAAACCTCTGATCCACGAACTCCACCAGGCGGTCCTCGGTGGCCCGATCCATGCGGGCAGGCCCTTTGAGGCTCCCTTCATAGCAGTAGGAGCACCGAAAGTTGCACTCCATGCCCAGGATGACGGCGATGGTGAGCCCGGTGGTCTCTCGGTTGGCCCGGTCCAGAAATCCGAACGCCTCCCGGACCTCGGCCTCCCGGTCGCGAACCAGGATCCCCAGCCGGAGGAGCGGCTCCTCCGCCTCGGGAGGGACCTCCCCCGCCTCCAGCCGCCGGTACAGATCCTCCGGGAGCAAGGCCATGGAGGCCTTCCGGGTGGAGAACACCAGGAGCGTTCCGGGCCGTCCCGGGAAAGGGTAGGCCTTCACGTAAGCGGACAGAACCACGGGTCACCTCCGGGCGGTGGCACCCCTCCCGCGAGCCGGGCCGAGCCCTGCGGGGTCAACCCTCACACCAACGGGAATGGGCGATTCCGTCGGGCAGCCGCGCGATCATACCCAGCTCCGAGAGGATTGTCACGCCGGCCAGGAGTCGGCCTCCCTCCCCTTGTATCCCTCCGGGGCTCCACGGAATATGATGCCCTTTCCCGCCGGGGCACCGCCCCTTCTGTGGGATGCGTTGCAGACCGGCTTTCCCCGGCCCACGGCCGCCGTTCGGCCCCCCTGGCGGTGGGGATCGAGCCCGGCCCTCCGGGGAAGAGCAGCCGCCTCGGTGCCGCCCCACCCGCCTCGACCGGAAAAGCGCATGTGTGAGCCCAACGGCTTATGGAACCGAAACTTCCTGTTGTTCTGGCAGGGTCAGGCCGTGAGCCTGGTGGGGTCGTCGTTGAGCACGGTGGCCGTGGCCCTCTGGATCGTGGAGGCCACGGGATCGGCGGCCCTCCTGGGCGGGGTGATGATGGCGGGAACCCTGGCCGGGCTCCTGGTCACCCCTGTCGCAGGGGCCCTGGCCGACCGGTATCCCCGAACGAGAATCATCGTGTGGTGCGACGCGGCGCAAGGGGTGCTGGCCCTGGCCCTGGCCGGGGCGGTCTGGGCCTTCCCAGAGGTTCCGTCCCTGGCGCTGGTCGCCCTGTTCCTCTTCCACGCGACCGGGATGGGGCTCTCCGCGTTGTTCGCCGCGGCCGCCCGCGCCGTGGTTCCGGACCTCGTGCCCCCGGGCCGGGTGGCTTCGGCCAACACGGCCACGGTGGCCCTCGTCCAGACGGCAGGGCTCGTGGGCAAAGGGGTCGGCGGCACGGCCTACCGCCTGCTGGGCGCCCCAGTCCTGCTGGCGCTGGACGGCATCACCTACCTGATCAGCGCGATCAGCGAGACGTTCATCCGCGCCCCCCGAGCGCCGGCCCGGCCTTCGGGCGGATGGAGCGAAACGGCCCGCTCTTTGGCCAGGGAGACCAAGGAAGGGTTTCGCTACGTGTGGGGGCATCCCGGCCTTAGGGCTGCCGTGCTGGTGACCGCCTGCATCGCGTTCTGCCTGGAGCCGTTGGTGGTGCTTCTGCCGTTCCTGGTCAAGGACGCGAGATTCCTCGGGGTGCCGGCCGATTGGTACGGCTACCTCTTGGCCGGGTACGGCGCCGCCACCTTGGCAGGCTACTGGCTGGCCGGCCGAGTGGACCGCGGATCTCCCCCGGGAGGGGGGCTCCTCGCGGGCGGGGCCATTGCGGTGGCCGGTCTGGGCTTCGTGGGGCTGGGCCTGGCCCGTCGGCCCGGGGCGGCCTTGGGGTGGATCATGGCCAGCGGGCTGGCGCTGGGGTTCTACAACAACTGCCTGCTGTCTCGGGTCCAGATCAAGGTTCCCCCTGAGCTGAGAGCCCGTGCCCTGACCGCGTTCCAGGCGCTGGCCACGGGGTTGGTGCCGGTGGGGATCGGCCTGGCTGGAGCGGTGGCAGAGCTTCCCGGCCGGCGGGTCGACCTGGTCTTCGAGGTGGCGGGCCTGCTCGTCCTCCTGGCCGGCCTGACCGCAGGCCTCCATCCGGGTTACCGTGGATTTCTGTCCACCCGCTCCCC
>JAADGT010000073.1:3534-8590 GCA_013152215.1 Deltaproteobacteria bacterium | reverse complement strand
GTGCATTTCGAAACCGAGCTGGCCGAGATCTCGGGGTTCACCGGCAACTTCACGAGCCGGCTTCGCCACCGCTCGGGCGACACTGACGTGATCGAGCACGGCGCCGTGATCGTGGCCACCGGCGCGCGGGAGTACCGGGGCCCGGACCTGGGCCTGGGCTCCCACCCCGACATCGTGACCGGTCTCGACTTCGAGGAGTTCCTGTTCCACAAGGCCTCGGGCAACGGCCACGACCTGGACCTTCCCATCGCCCGCCGGTCCATCCCCGACGAGGTGGTCATGGTGCTGTGCGTGGGGCCGGCCCAGCGGTTCTGCAGCCGCACCTGCTGCGTCACCGCGCTCAAGAACGCCCTGATCCTTAAGGAGCTCCGGCCCCAGGCCCGGATCACGGTGCTGTACAAGGACATCCGCACGTACGGGTTCAAGGAGAGGCTCTACACCGAGGCCCGTCGCCGGGGCGTGGTGTTCCGGCGGTACGACGAGGCCGAGCCGCCCCAGGTGTCCACGGGCGACGGCACGGTGCGGGTGTGGTACCGCGACGCGGGCACCGGCCGGGAGGTGTCGCTCAGCCCGGAGCTCCTGGTGCTGGCCGAGCCGATCGTGCCCCACGCGGACCTGGGGGAGCTGGCCACCCGGCTGAAGGTGCCCCTGGACAGCGACGGGTTCCTGCTGGAGGCCCACGTGAAGCTCCGGCCCGTGGACTTCCAGACCCGGGGTCTGTACCTGGCGGGGCTGGCCCACTACCCCAAGCTCCTGGCCGAGTCGGTGGCCCAGGCCCAGGCCGCGGCGGCCCGGGCGGCCACGGTGCTGGCCAAGGAGCACGTGGAGAGCGAGGGGGTGGTGGCCGAGGTCGCACCGGAGCGGTGTGCCGGGTGCCTGACCTGCGTGCGGGTGTGCCCCTACGACGTGCCGCAGATCCGGCCCGATCTGCAGGGCGCCGGCGGGATCGCGGGTGCGGCGTACGTGGAGCCGGCCACCTGCCACGGATGCGGGGTGTGCGCGGCCGAGTGCCCGGCCAAGGCGATCCAGCTTGCCCACTACACCGACGACCAGGTGGCCGCCACCGTGGACGCCCTGCTGGGGGCCGACACCTGGTACCGGGGCGAGGGGGACGCCTCTGCCGCGCCCGGCGGATGTTGAGCGCAGCGGCTCTCTATTTCTCGGATACCCCTCGATTTACCACCGTACTCCACGGAGGTCTTCCATGTCTCAGGAGTTCGAACCCAGGATCGTGGCCTTCTGCTGCCACCACTGCGCCTACGGAGCGGCCGACCTGGCCGGCGCCATGAGGCTGCGCTACCCCGAGGGGGTGCGGGTGGTGCGGCTCCCGTGCACCGGCAAGCTCGACGTGGCCCACGTGCTCGAGGCGTTCGAGCGGGGCGCCGACGGCGCGTTCGTGGCCGGGTGACTGGAGGGCGACTGCCATTACCTGGAAGGTAATACGAACGCGAAGAGGCGGGTCCGGTACATCGCCGGGCTCTTGGACGAGATCGGGATCGGCGGCGAGCGGGTGCGGATGTACAACCTCTCGTCGGCCCAGGCCCAGCGGTTCGCCGAGATCTGCGAGGAGATGACCGAGCGGGTGCGCGCCCTGGGTCCCAACCCCCTCAAGGGCGCCGACGCCCCGGACGAGCGGGCCGGGGCGGGTGCGGAAGCGGAGGTGCGGGCATGATCGTGGCCGAACAGAAGCCCTTGGACGAGATCCTGGCCCTGACCGAGGGGGCCGAACGGGTGGCGGTGTTGGGGTGCGGCACCTGCGTGACCGTGTGCTTCGCCGGAGGCGAGAAGGAGGCCGAGGTTCTGGCCGCTTCGCTCCGCATGCGGGCCCGCGTGCAGGGCCGCTCGCTCGACGCCACCCACGGCGTGGTGCAGCGCCAGTGCGAGTGGGAGTACCTGGACGCCGCCCGGCCGTCCCTGGAGGGGGTCGACTGCGTGGTGAGCCTGGCCTGCGGGGTGGGGGTGCAGGCCATGGTGGAGCGGTTCCCCGAGCTGCGCACCGTGCCGGGGCTGAACACCAAGTTCTACGGCCTGCCCACCGAGCACGGGGTGTGGGAGGCTCGGTGCGCCGGGTGCGGGGACTGCGTGCTGGGGCTGACCGACGGCATCTGCCCGGTGGCCCGGTGCTCCAAAAGCCTTCTGAACGGGCCGTGCGGGGGCTCCCAGGGCGGCAAGTGCGAGATCAGCCCCGACACCCCCTGTGCGTGGCACCTGATCTACGAGCGGATGGAGGCCCTGGGTCACCTGGACCGGCTGGCGGAGATCCAGCCGCCCAAGGACTGGTCGCCCGGTCCCAGCGGCGGCCCCGGCCGGATCGTGCGCGAGGACCTGCGTCGCGGCCCCCCACCGGCCGAGGAGTCCGAGCCGGCGCAGCCCAGCAGCCTCCTAGCCTCATAGCTTTCCAGCATTCCAGCCTCGCCAGGAGCCGTGCCATGTCCCAGACCGATGCCCGCAGCAATTTGGAACGCGTGCTCGAATCCGGATCGTTCGCGGTCACCGCCGAGCTGGGGCCGCCCAAGGGGGCGGATCCGGCCGTGATCCGGCGCAAGGCCGACCTCCTGCGGGGGGCGGCCGACGCCGTGAACATCACCGACAACCAGACCGCGGTGGTGCGCATGTCGTCGATCGCCGCGGCCCTGCTGGCCCAGCAGGCCGGCGTGGAACCGGTGGTGCAGATGACCTGCCGCGACCGGAACCGTCTGGCGATCCAGGCGGACCTGCTGGGCGCCTGGGCCCTGGGGCTTCGGAACCTGCTGTGCCTGTCGGGCGACCACCAGACGTTCGGCAACCACCCGGGCGCCAAGAACGTGTGGGACATCGACTCGATCCAACTGCTGAAGATCATGGCCGACATGGGGGACCGAGGGGTGTTCGCCAACGGCGAGGAGGTGGAGGGCGAGCCTCCCCGGTTCTTCCTGGGGGCGGCCGAGAACCCCTTCGCCGAGCCGTACCCCTACCGCCCGTTCCGGGTGGCCAAAAAGGTGAAGGCCGGGGCCCGGTTCATCCAGACCCAGTGCATCTACAACATGGACCGGTTCCGGGAGTTCATGGCCCGCCTGGGCGACCTGGGGCTCCTGGACAAGGTGTACGTGCTGGCGGGCCTGAGCCCCCTCAAGGGGCCGGGCATGGCCAAGTACATGCGCGACCAGGTGCCGGGCATGGACGTGCCCGACGAGATCGTGGATCGCATGGTGGCGGCGGGCAAGGGCATCGACGACAAGGCCGAGCGGTCCAAGGCGTTCCGAGCCGAGGGCATCCGGATCTGCATCGAGCAGATCCAGGAGGTCCGCGAGATCCCGGGGGTGGCCGGAGTGCACATCATGGCCATCGAGTGGGAGGAGGCCGTGCGGCCCATCGTGGAGGGCGCGGGCCTCCTGCCCCGGCCCCAACCCCTGCCCGGCGCGGCCGAGGCGGGGTGAGGAACGAAGCCACCAACCGGAGTGTTCCTATGACCGTGACCCAAACCCGTGAGTCCGTGGCCCGCCGGGTCGAGCAGACCACCGGAGAGAACGCGTACCTGTGCTACCAGTGCCAGCGGTGCTCGGCCGGGTGCCCCATGGCCGAGCACTTCGACCTGCTGCCCAGCGAGGTGCTCCGGGCCATCCAGGACGGCGACGCCTCGGTGGCCCGCAGCCGGACGGTGTGGCTGTGCGCCTCGTGCCAGACCTGCGTGACCCGGTGCCCCCAGGGCATCGACCTGCCGGCCATCCTGGACCGGTTCCGGCAGGAGACGGGCAAGATCCGGCTGATGCCCGAGGTGGCCCGGTTCTACAAGGTGTTCATGCGGCAGGTGAAGCTGCTGGGCCGGGTGTACGAGCTGGGGCTCATGGGCGAGCTGAACCTGCGGGAGAAGCAGCCGTTCCGCGACCTCCCCATGGGGTTGCGGATGATCCGCAAGGGCAAGATCCGGCTGATGCCCGAGGTGGTCCGGCCGCCGGGTCCCGTGGGTGGGGCCTGCACCGAACCGGGTGGCCTACTACCCGGGGTGCTCCCTCCACGCCACGGGCAGGGCCTACGACGTTTCGTTCCGGGCGGCGGCCGGGGCCCTGGGGGTGGACCTGGTGGAGCCGAAGGGCTGGACCTGCTGCGGCACCACGCCGGCCCACGGCACGGACGCGTTCCTGGCGGTGGGCCTGCCCCTGCGCAACCTGGCCCTGGTGGAGCGGATGGGCCTCGATCGGGTGGTGGCCCCCTGCGCGGCCTGCTACGGCCGGTTCAAGGCCGCCCTGGCCGAGTACCGGGAGGACGGGGGGCTGGCCGTGCGCGTGGACGACTGGATGGGCTACGAGTACCGCGACACGGTAACCGTGGCCAACGCCCTGGACCTGCTGGAGAGCCGGTGCACGGACGACGGCTTCGAGCCGCGCCGGCCGCTCCACGGCCTCAAGGTGGCCTGCTACTACGGATGCCTGCTCACCCGCCCGGCCCGGATCACCGGGGCTCCCGATCCCGAGAACCCCACCGCCATGGAGCGGATCGTGCGGGCGCTGGGGGCCGAGCCCGTGGACTGGTCCCGCAAGACGGACTGCTGTGGGGGCAGCCTCTCGGTGCCCCAGGTGGAGCGGGCCAAGGAGATGACGGCCAAGGTGCTGGCCGACGCCAAGGCCCGGGGCGCGGACGTGGTGGCCGTGGCGTGCCCCCTGTGCCAGGTGAACCTGGACGAACGCCAGCCCGAGATGGCCGGGGACCTGGGGTTCACCCTGCCGGTGGTGTACGTGACCCAGCTCCTCACGCTGGCCCAGGGCCTGCCCCTGGCGGCGGCCGCGCTCGATCAGTCGGCGGTGGATCCCCGGCCGGCCTTGGCCCGCGCGGGCCACGCCTGATTGGGGGGCTTCGGCCTCTTTTAATCCCCCTCTTATTCGGTTTGTCTGGCCGGTGTGGTACCCTCCCGGGCCGAACCTGTCTTGTTTCCTCCAACCCGGGAGAACACCGTGAATACGCCCCGACTCTTTCTGGCCGCGGGCCTTGCTCTGCTCGTCGGCTGCACCCAGTCCCAACCCGTTGCCACCCAGGAGCCTGCCAGCCCGCCCCCGCCCCAGGCCGAACCCCAGCCGGAGCC
>JAADGT010000073.1:0-3441 GCA_013152215.1 Deltaproteobacteria bacterium | reverse complement strand
CCTGGGCTGCCGCGCCCAAGGTGACGGTGAAGGTGGGCGACGAGGTGGTGGTGCAGAACCCCATGCCCATGCCCGGCTACCACAGCAAGACCCTCGACCGCACCTTCGAGATGCTCTACTTCGCCACGGCCATCCTTCCGGCCGACCAGGCGGCGGCCGCCACCGCCGCCGCCGGTGCGGAGACCCCCCCGACGGGCGCGGCCTCCCGGAACAGGGCCGCGGCCCAGGTGGACCTGAGCGGCATCCAGAAGGCCGAGGGGGGCCACACCGTGGAGGAGCTGTTCGCCAAGAAGGCGGACCTGGCCGGCAAGGAGGTGGTGGTGCGGGGCCGGGTGGTCAAGTTCAACGCCGGCATCATGGGCCGCAACTGGATCCACCTCCGGGACGGCACCGGTGCCGAGGGCACCAACGACCTCACCGTGACCACCCAGGCCCAGGTGGGCGTGGGCGACACGGTGCTCGTCCGGGGCAAGGTGGTCACCGACAAGGACTTCGGGTTCGGCTACCGCTACGCCCTGCTCCTGGAGGACGCCCAGGTGACGAAGGAGTAACGAAAACGGCCCGGATGCCCTCCGGGGCATCCGGGCCCAGCCTTCCAGCCTTCTAGCCTTCCAGCCTCCTCGGCACCCGTTTCCCCAGGTTGCAGGTGATCTCGTAGGGGATGGTGCCGGTGAGCCGGGCGAGCTCCTCGGCCGGGATCTCCTCGCCTGCCTGCCTGCCCAACAGCACCACCTCGTCGCCCGGGGCCGCCTCCGGGACGTGGGTCACGTCCACCAGGATCATGTCCATGCACACCCGGCCCTTCACGGGCGCCCGGCGGCCCCGCACCAGCACCGAGCCCCGGTTCGACAGGAGCCGGGGGTATCCGTCGCCGTAGCCGACCGGCAGGGTGGCGATCCGGCGGGGGCCGGGGGTCACGTGGGTGCGGCCGTACGAAAGGGGGGTGCCGCCGGGCACGGTCTTCACGAACGCGATCCGGGTCGCCCACGTGAGCACGGGCTCCAGCCGCACGGGCCGGGCCACCTCGTCCGAGGGGTAGATGCCGTAGAGACCGATCCCGGCCCGGACCAGGTCCAGGTGGGACTCGGGCAGGGCCAGGATGCCCGCGGTGTTCGCGGCGTGGACGAGCCGCGGTCGGACGCCCCGGTCGGTCAGCATCGGCAGGCACTCCCGGAACCGGCCGAGCTGCTCCCGCGCAAACCCCAGGTCGGCCTCGTCGGCCGTGGCGAGGTGGGTGAACGCGCCCTCCACCTCGATCCCCTGCAGGCCCGCCACCCGTTCCACGAACTCGGCGAGCCGATCCGGCCGCACCCCCACGCGGCCCATTCCGGTGTCGATCTTGAGATGGACCCGGGCCGTTCGGCCCAGGTCCCGGGCGGCCGCGTCCAGGGCTTGTGCCAGGTCGGGGTCGAACAGGGCCAGGGTCACGTCCGCCGCCACCGCGGCCCGGGCCGCGGCCGGGTCCGTGGGGCCAAGCACCAGGATCGGCTCCGAGAGCCCTGCCTGCCGCAGCTCCAGCGCCTCCTCCACCAGGGCCACCCCGAACCACGACGCGCCCGCCTCCCGCGCCGCCCGGGCCACGGCCACGGCCCCGTGGCCGTACGCATCGGCCTTGACCACGGCCATGAACGCCGTCGTCGCCGGCGTGAGGGAGCCGAGCGCCCGCACGTTGTGGGCCACGGCAGACAGGTCGATACGGGCCTCGGTGGGGCGAAAGACAGGAGCGTTGGGGGCCATCCGGCAAACCTCGGGTCCGAAGAGCTCAGGAACGAACGGTACCAGTCCGGCGTCGCCCGGGCAAACGGCGGCGCTTGACGGCACCCTGCACCGAGGCTACCGTTCGGTTCGGCGGCGAAGGAGTCCACCACACGGAGGCCGAGCATGAAGATCGAAGAAGCGTTGACCACGGCGCTCGCGTTCGAGCGAAAGGTTCAGGCCCACTACGCAGAGGCAGCCGAAGCGGCTCGGGAGGACGCGGCCCGGGAGTTCTTTGGGCTGATGGCCCGGGAAGAGGGACGCCACGTGGAGTACCTGGAGCACAAGCTGGAGCAGTGGCGCTCCCAGGGGGTGCTCGGTCCGGCCCAGATCGCCACGGCGATTCCCCAGAAGGGATGGATGGAGGAGGGGGAGCGCAAGATGGAAGGACGGGCCCGGGCCGGTGACCGGGCCTACGGGTTCGCCCACCTGGAGACCGCTCTCCACCTGGAGGAGGAGGTGAGCGCCCACTACCGGACGCTGGTGGAGGCCGTGGACCATCCCGAGGCCAAGGCCCTGTTCCGGCGGTTCCTCGAGATCGAGGACGGCCACACCGCCCTGGTCCGCGCCGAGCTGGACTACCTGACCGGAACCGGCCACTTCCTGGGCGTGCGGGAGTTCACCCTGGACTGATCCAGGCTGTGCTGAGTGTTACTAAGGCCTGCAAACGTATTGCCAGGGTGCGGGGTCTGGCTCCGGCCGGGCGCGAGTGCGGCATCCGATCGCCGCGCCTTCTCATGCCGCCGCTTGCCCGTCGATCCAGGCCACGATAGCGGAACCCTTGGGATCCGAAAGCGATCCAGGCGTTCGGAGGGCGCGGCGAGCTAAGGGGCCGCACCCGGCGCTCCACCAGGCCCCCACCCCGCACCCCCCAAGGGGAAAGGCCACGGATCTGGCAATGCTTTCGTGGGGATTAGTATTATCAACCCGGCGACAAAATAGGCGCGTTTCCTCGGGGGGAGGGGCAAGGAATTCAGGAAACAGATTTCGGCGGCCAGAGGACAGGAGATCCCGAAAAAGCGCTCCCCTTGATTCCTTGGGGTAGTCCTTCTCCCTGTCCACTGTCATCTGAGTTCTGGCCCCTGATACGGCCGCGCCCGGCTCTCCAGCAGGAGGCCCCATGCCCCGGGCCTGCAAAAAACAGGGAGGCCAACTGTTTGAAACGCTAGGAGAGGAAGGAGGTTTTTTTAGCTTTCTGGCCTTTCAGCTTTCTAGCTTTCCAGCCTTTAAGCGGGCCGAAGGCCCTGACCAACGACCGAAGCTACAAGGAGAACCCGTTCCAGATGCCGAGCCAGGAGGACCTGCGAAGGATGCTGCTGCGGCTCGACAACGGGCCGTACCCCGCCTACAAGGACATCAAGGGTGCCTACGACTTCCCCGACTTCCGACTGATCGTGGACAACGTGCAGGGCGACCCGTTCGCCGCGCCCAGCCGGATGCGGGTGCGCGTGCCCCTGGACGTGGCCGGGTTTCCCCCCGACCTGCTGGCCGGCGAGGCCCGCATGGTTGGGGTGTGCTCGTTCCTGGCCCGGCGGTTCCACCGGGAGGCCCGGCGGGCGTCCAGGCCGTCGGGGTCGGGCAAGAGCGGCCGGATCGACATCGACGCGCCCGGGCAGGAGGTGCTCCCCACCACCGCCGCCCTGGTGCGGGAGGGGGCCGTGGAGCTCCGGTTCACCGTGGGGCTCC
>JAADGT010000213.1 GCA_013152215.1 Deltaproteobacteria bacterium | reverse complement strand
TGGGAAGGCTCCAGGGAGAGGTCTGAGCCGAAAGCCATGTACGAGTCCCATTTCGGTTTGAGCGACCGGCCGTTCCGCAGAACGCCCGACCCGGCGTACCTGTTCGCCGGCGAAGTACACGCCGAGGCCCTGGAGCGGCTGGTGTACTGCGCCGAGGAGACCGACCTGGGGCTGCTGACGGGCGACGTGGGCACCGGCAAGACCCTGCTGACCCGGGCCCTGGCCGACCGGCTCGACGGGCGGGGGTTCCACCTGGGATGGATCGTGCATCCCCGTCTGAGCCCGGCCCAGCTCCTGGCGGCCGTGGCCGCGGAGTTGGGGGTGGACCGCCCACCCCGGAGCCGCAGGGCCTGCGTGGAGGCGATCTACGCCCGGCTCGAGGAGCTGTGGGAAGAGGGCATCCGGCCGGTGTTGATCCTGGACGAGGCCCAGCTCCTCCCCGGCCGAGAGGCGCTGGAGGAGATCCGCCTCCTCACCAACTTTCAGACGGACACCGAGAACCTTCTGGGCCTCATCCTCGTGGGGCAGCCCGAGCTGGAGGCGCGTCTGCGCAGGCCCGCTTACCGGGCGGTGGCCCAACGGATCGGCATCCATTGCCGTCTGGAGCCCCTGTCGGAAGACGACACGGGCCGGTATCTGGCCCATCGGCTGCGGGTGGCGGGCCGGGAGGAGCCCCTGTTCACCGGGGACGCGGTGGCCGCGGTGCATCGGCTGAGCGGGGCCCCCCCGCCGGATCAACGCCGTGGCCGAGGCCGCCCTGATCGAGGCCTACGGCCAGGGGGCCGAGGAGATCAGGGCGCCCCTGGTGGAGGCCGGCGCGAAGAGCCTGCTGTTCGGTTAGCCCCCTCGCTCTGGAGACCGAAGTCGCCGAGGTGGTTCCATGGCCAAGATCGGTGAGATCCGAAAGAAGAAGACGGCCGCCCGAAAGCCGCGGGCTCCCAAACCGGCTCCGGCGAAGAAGGAGGGGGCGGCCCCGGCAGAGCCGCCCGGGACGCCCCCTCCGCCGGCTGAGCCCGCCGGGCCCGGCACCAGCTCCCCCCCGGCCGGGACCGAGGAGGCGTTCGAGGCCCTGGTGTTCCGGGTGGCGGAGAACCGCTACGCCATCCGGCTGGAGGAGGTGGAACGGGTGGAGATGCCCGAGCACGTGACCCGGGTGCCCCGCACGCCGGACTACGTGCTGGGGGTGGTCACGGTGCGGGGCGAGCCCGTGCCCGCGGTGGACTTCCGGCGCCTGTTCGGGTTGGATCCCCGGCCTTGGGACCTCTCCACCCGCCTGCTGGTGGTGCGCATCGCAGGCCGCCGGGTGGGGTTCGTGGTGGACGAGGCCCGGTCGGTACGCCGGATCCGAGGCGACGAGGTGCTTCCCCCGCCCGAGATGATCCATGGGCTGGCCGGCGACTACCTGGTGGGGATCGTGCGGCGGCCCGAGGAGACGCTGCTGGTGGTGAACCTGGCCCAGGTGCTGGCCCTGGCCGACCGGGGGGGCCGGGAGGCCGTGATGCAGATGACGTCCGCAAAAGGAGGAACCGATGGCTGAACGGACCCCCAAGGGCAAGCGGGAGCCCGCCCCGTCCACCCAGGCCGAGCAGCTGCTCTCGGCGGCCAACGAGCTGGTCGCTGCGTTCCAGGAGGCGTTGGCCCAGGCCGAGGCCGTGACCACCGGTGTGGACCAGACCGGGGCTGCGGCCGAGGAGTTTGCCCGTACCACCGACCGGCTGTCCAAGGCCGCCGAGTCCCTGGCCTCGGCCGCTACGGAGATCCAGTCGTCCATGGAGGAGATGCGTCAGTCGCTCCAGCAGGTGGCGAGCGACACGAACGAGCTGGCCTCGAACGTGGAGGAGACCGGCACCTCGGTGGAGGAGATGGCCCGCGGCATCGAGTCGCTGGCGTCGGAGGGCAGGGAGCTCAAGGCCGCGGCGGGGCGGTTCTCCGAGGGGGCGCGGACGATGAGGTCCGTGGCCGACGACATGCTCCGGGCGGCCGAGGCCAACGCCTCGGCCGTGAACGAGACCGGCGCGGCCATCGAGCAGGTGGCCGAGAGCGCCAAGGCCGTGGCGGCCGACGCCGACCGCATGCGCGAGGAGGCCGGTCGTGCCCGGGAGGCCGTGGCCGCGTTCGCCCAGGGCGTGCGGGAGCTCGACCGCAACGCAGCCGACATGGGCACCGGGGTGGAGGAGACCGCGGCCGCCATGGAGGAGATGACCCGATCCCTGGAGACCACCGACCGGATGGCCGGGGAGATGGCCCGGCAGGCCGAGGCGTCGGGGTCTGCGGCCAACGAGCTGGCCGCGTCGGTGGAGGAGGTGTCGCGCACCGTGGAGACCATGGTGCGCTCGGTGGAGGCGGCGGCCGACCGGGTGGCGGGGGCGGCCCGGTTCGTGGACGAGACCGCCCGCACGGCCGAGGCGGTGGGAACGCTGATGGACCAGGCCGCCACGGCCGGCGAGGAGGTGGACCGCTCGGTCCAGCGCAGCGCCGAGGTGCTCGAGGCCGTGGCGCGGGAGGCCGACGCGGCCGTCTCGGCGGCCCGGCAGGGCAGCGAGCGGATCGCCGGAGCCCTGGGCGCGTTCGGGGCCGTGGAGGAGTCCATGGATCGGTCGGCCGAGGCCGTCAGACAGGTGGAGGCCCAGGGCGAGGAGGTGGGCGAGATCGTGGGCACCATCGCCCTGTTGGCCGAGCGCACGAACCTGCTCTCCCTGAACGCCAGCATCGAGGCGGCCCGGGCGGGGGAGCACGGCAGGGGGTTCGCGGTGGTGGCCGAGGAGATCCGGAACCTGGCGGACCGATCGGCCCAGGCCACGGCCGAGATCCGGGGCATCATCAAGGCCCTGCAGCAGAGCGTGCGCCAGGCGGTGACCACCATGGACGAGGCCTCGCGTACGGCGCGCGAGGGGGCCACCGGCGCGGCCCAGGCCCGGGAGAGCCTGGCGCGGATCGTGGAGGTGGTGGACTCGCTGGCCGGCCGGGTGTCCATGGCCCGGCAGGGGGCCGAGGAGCAGCTTCGGGCCACCCGGGACCTGATCGGGCGGGTGCGCGAGGTCCGGGCCCGGGGGGACGCCCTGGTGCAGGGGGCGAAGTCCCAGGTGGGCCCGGTGGGCGAGGCGGCCGCCGAGACGGAGCGGGTGCGGAAGATGGTTGCCGAGATCCGGGCCGTGGCGGCGGATCAGGCCCGATCGGCCCAGACCATCGTCACGAACACCCGCACCACGGCCGAGGCCGTCGCCCGGGTGCGCGCCGCCGTGGCGGAGCAGACCCAGGCTGCCAGGCAGGTGGCCGAGGCCATGGCCAACATGCGCAAGTCCGTGGTGTCCACCGTGAAGAGCTTGTCCGACCAGTCTGCCGGCGCCGACGAGGTCACCCGGGCCGTGGAGGCCACTGCCGTGCTGGTGGAGAAGGTTTCCCAGGCGGTGCGCGAGCAGACCGCGGCCGCCAAGCAGATCGCCCAGGCGGTGGGGGACATGCAGCGTCAGGCGCGCACGGCCGAACGTCTGAGTGCGGCCGTGGCCGAGACGGGCAACCGGATCGGAACCGAGGCCGAGGCCCTCACGGAGCTGGCGGCCCGGGTGGGCTCGGGGCTCGAGGCCCAGGCCGCGGCCGCCGGCCAGGTGGCCAAGGCCGTGGTCGAGATGCGCCGCCTGGCGGCCCAGACGGCCCGGGCCACCCAGGAGCAGGCGAGAACCGTGGAGGCCGTGGCAGCCGAGGCGCAGCGGCTGGCCGACAACGCCGAGGTCCAGGCCCGCACGGTGGAGGACCAGAGCCGGACGGCCGCGGAGCTGGCCACGGCGGTCCACAACCTGCGCCAGGGGATCCGGGAGCTCGGCCGACTGTTCCAGGACCAGACCGCCACGGTCGGGCGCCTGGAGGAGGCCGCGAGGTCCGTGGAGGGCTAGCCCCGGCCCTCCTCTCCCACCCCAACGGCAGGTGTGCCCGATGGCCGACCCGACCCCAACCACCCCCGGCACCGACGAGCTCCTCGCGGGCCTGCGCTCGGACGACTGGCGGGTGCGCAGGGCCGCTGCCGCCGCCCTGCTGACGGAGAACCGCCCGGAGGCGTGGAGGGAGCTCCTGCTGCGTCTGCGCGGCGCCGGCGACGACCCCCACCTGCCCGCAGCGGCCATGCAGGTGCTCTCGGCGGCCGGGTTCGACCCGGGCCCCGCCATGGAGTCGCTGACCGAGGACGACCGGCCCGAGGTGAGGGTGTACGCGGCCCAGCTGCTCGCCCACCTGCCGGGGGAGGAGGCGTTCGGCCTGCTGACCCGGCTGGCCCGCGATCCGGATGCGAACGTGCGGTTCTCGGCCCTGGAGGCCCTGGGGGTCCAGGGCCGGCCCGAGGCCCTGTGGCCCCTGGTCCGGGCGCTGCACAGCCAGGACCCCTTCGAGATGATGCCGGCCCTGGGGGGGCTGGGGGCCCTGGGCGACCCCCTGGCCGAGGCCTCCGTGCTGGAGTCCCTGGTCCGGGCCGAGGTGCGGGCCGCG
>JAADGT010000231.1 GCA_013152215.1 Deltaproteobacteria bacterium | reverse complement strand
GGCACGCGCCGCGGCCGCTCCCCTGGCGCCGGGCGGCCCGGGCTGCTCGGCCGTCGCGCTTCGTCGGAGCCCCCAGCCTCACCGCCGGAACGGATATACTTTTTTTGCGGAACGGAACACTAGAGAGCGGGGGTTCGGGGGCTTGCCTCCCGGCCTCCTAGCTTTCCAGCTTTCCAGCGGGCCGAAGGCCCCAGACCGACGACCCACGACCGATCCCATGACCAACGACCGATTTCACGACGAACTGGCCGGTGCGGCCACCCTTCAGCAGGTCCTGGACGAGCGGGTTCGGCGCCAGGGCGGCGAGGTGTGGCTGACCCTCTACGCCAAGGACCGGGTGGGGTGCCGCCTCACCTATGCCGAGCTGCGGGAGGGGGCCGGCCGCTGGGCGGCCCTCCTGGCCCGGGAAGGGGTGGGGCCGGGGTGCGCCGTGCTCCTGATCCTTCCCACGGAGCGGGCGTTCTACGAGGCCTACTGGGGTATCCTCCTGGCGGGCGGGGTGCCGGTGCCGGCCTACCCGCCGGTGCGCATGGGGCGCCTGGAGGAGTACCTGGACGGCCTGGCCCGGGTGGCATCGACCGCAGGGGTGCGCCACCTGGTGACCAACGGTCTCATTCGGCCCCTGGTCCGGCCCGTGGAGGACCGCATCGGAGAAAAGGTCCGGCTCCTCACCCCTGCCGACGTGCCCGCCGGGGGCGACGGACCCCGGTTGGGGGTTCGGCCCGACGACCTGGCCCTGCTCCAGTTCACCTCCGGCTCCACGGGGGCCCAAAAAGGGGTGATGCTTACCCATGACAACCTGCTGGCCAACCTCCGGGCCATCGCCCACGGAATCCGTCCCGGGCCGGGCGACGTGGCGGTGTCGTGGCTCCCGCTCTATCACGACATGGGGCTGATCGGGCTCATGCTGGGCTCCCTGTACTTCGGCGTCCCACTGGTGGCGTGCTCGCCCATCGACTTCCTGCGGCGGCCGGTGCGGTGGCTGCGAATGTTGTCCGATCACGGGGGCACCCTCACGGCTGGGCCGAACTTCGCCTACAGCTTGGTGGCACGCAAGGTCCGGGACGCGGATCTCGCCGGCCTGGACCTGTCGGCGCTGAGGGTGGCCCTGTGCGGGGCAGAGCCGATCCACCCTTCCACCGTCGAGGCGTTCACCCGCCGGTTCCAAGCGGTGGGGCTCCGACCGGAGGCATTCTTCCCGGCCTACGGCTTGGCGGAGAACACCCTGGCGGTGTCCTTCTCCGACCTGGGACGGCCCCCCAGGTTGCAGGCGGTGCGGGCCGACCGGCTCGAGGCCGAGGGGCGGGCCGAGCCTTGCCCGGCGGGGGAGGGCGCCAGGGTGCTGGTGAGCGTGGGGCGGCCGCTGCCTACGGTGGAGGTGGCGGTGGTGGACGAGACGGACCGGCCTGTGCCTGAGGGCGTTCGAGGCGAGATCGTGGTGCGGGGCCCGTCCGTCATGAAAGGGTACTACGGAAACCCCGAGGCCACGGCAGCCACCCTCCGGGGCGGATGGCTCCACACCGGGGACCTGGGTTTCTTCCTCGACGGACATCTCTACGTGTCGGGTCGGAAGAAGGACCTGGTGATCAAGGCCGGCCGGAACTACTTCGCAGAGGACCTGGAGGCGGCCGCCGGCCGGGTCGAGGGGGTGAAGCCCGGCGGGGTGTGCGCCTTCTCCGTGGAGCGGGAGGACCGGGGCACCGAGGAGGTGGTCCTGGTCGTGGAGACCCGAGACCCCCATCCAAGGGAGGGGTTGGCCGACGAGGTGCGGGCGGCCGTGGCGTCGGCCACGGGCTGCCGGCCCGATCGGGTGATCGTGGTGCCCGCCCGGACCCTGCCCAAGACCTCGTCGGGCAAGCTCCAGCGCTTCCGGACCCGTTCGTGGTACCTGGACGGCACCCTGACCCTCCGGGGTGGAGAGCGCCGCACCACGGGCCTTGGGGCGTACCTACTGGCCTGGGGTCGGGACGTGGTGCAGCGGTTTCGACGTTGACACGGCGCAGGGCCGCACAGTAGATTCCAGCGTTCCGCGTCTGCGCCGGGAGGGGCGGCGAACGGCCCCGGTGGTCCCGGGGACGCCGCCGGGCCGTCCGGTGGATCAGCCGCTTGTCGGTGTTCATTGGCGAGAGGGGTTCCCATGGGTGAGATCCGTGTGGCCATCGTGGGGGTGGGTAACTGCGCGGCTGCCCTCCTCCAGGGGATCGAGTACTACCGCCGGAACCCGGCCGAGTCGATGGGGCTCATGCACCCCGTGGTTGGGGGATACCGGCCGTGGGACATCCGGGTGGTGGCGGCCTTCGACGTGGACGAGCGCAAGGTGGGGCGGCCCGTGGAGCGGGCCATCCTGGCCCCGCCCAACTGCATCCGACCCATCTGCCCCGACCTGCCGCCGACCGGGGTGACGGTCCAGATGGGGCCCGTGCTCGACGGGGTGGCCCCCCACATGGCCGACCACCCGGCCGACCGGGCGTTCCGGATCGCTCGCGCCGAGCCCGTGGACGTGGCCCGGGTGCTCCGGGAGACCGGGGCGGAGATCCTGGTGAACTATCTGCCGGTGGGCAGCGAGGAGGCGGCTCGGCACTATGCCCGGTGCTGCCTCGAGGCCGGGGTGTCGTTCGTCAACTGCATGCCCGTGTTCATCGTGTCGGACCCCGAGTGGGGGGAGAGGTTCCGGCAGGAGGGCATTCCGTGCGTGGGGGACGATGTCAAGAGCCAGGTGGGAGCCACGGTGGTCCACCGGGTGCTCGCCCGACTCATGGCGGAGCGGGGCGCCATGCTGGAGCGCACTTACCAGCTCAACACCGGCGGCAACACCGACTTCCTGAACATGCTGGAGCGGGACCGGCTCCGGTCGAAGAAGATCTCCAAGACCGAGGCGGTCCAGTCGGTGCTGCCGGAGCCGCTGCCCAGCGAGAACATCCATATCGGCCCGTCGGACTACGTCCCCTGGCAGAACGACAACAAGGTATGTTTTTTGCGGATGGAGGCCCGGGGGTTCGGCGGCGCACCCATCGAGATCGAGGCCCGCCTTTCCGTGCAGGACTCCCCCAACTCCGGGGGAGTGGCAGTGGACGCGATCCGGGTGTGCAAGGTGGCCCGGGACCGGGGCGACGCCGGTCCGCTGCTCGCCATCTCGGCGTACACGATGAAGCATCCCCCCCAGCAGATGCCCGAGCCCGAGGCCCGCGCCCGGATCGAGGCATACCTGTCCCAGGGGCGGTGATGCTGGCTGGAGGCCCGGCGGAGCGGGTGTTCCGGGGCGTGCTCCATGCCCTGGTCGTGGGGCCTCTGACGCGCCGGGGGGTGTCCCCGGACACGCTGACCGGGGCCGGGCTGATCCTGTCGGCCGTGGCAGGGGGGCTCGCGTGGGCTTGGCCCGTGGCGGCCGGGGTCACGGTGTTGCTGGGGGGCGCGATGGACGCCCTGGACGGTTCCCTGGCCCGGGCCGCCGGCAAGGCGACCCGGGCCGGCGCATTTCTGGACTCCACCCTGGACCGCTACGGCGAGTTCTTGGTGCTCGCCGGTCTGTGGCTGCGCGCCTCGGCCACGGACCACTCCCTGGCGGCCGGTGCGTTCGCCCTGGCCGCGGTCCAGGGGGCGTTGATGGTCAGCTATGCCCGGGCCCGGGCCGAAGGGTTGGGGCATCCGCTACGGGGGGGCTGGTTCGAACGGCCGGAGCGGGTGCTCCTGATGGCCTTGGGGCTCCTGGTGAGCCCGTGGGAAGGGGTGCTGGGGCTGGGGCGGGGCGGGGCGGCTTTGGGCA
>JAADGT010000039.1 GCA_013152215.1 Deltaproteobacteria bacterium | reverse complement strand
CCAGGGCTCCGGAAAGCCCGGTGGGGGCCAGCGCCAGGGCGGTGGCGGCCATCCCGGCCAGCCGCACCGCCGTTCCGGTGCCCACCCGGCGGGTTCGGCCCGTGCGGATGAGCACCCCTTGGAGGAAGCGTCGGTACCCGATGATGCCGGGCCAGGGCAGGAGGAGCAGGAGGGCGGGGTGGGTCAGTCGGGCCACGCCCTCGGGCAGGCCCAGCACCGGCCCGGCGAGCACCCGGAACACCGGAGGAACCACGGCCACGGCCATGACCGCGGTCACGCCCACCGACAGGGCATAGCTGAACCGCCGCAGCCGCTCGGTGGAGACGCCGTCCCGGGCCAAGGCGGTCACGGCGGCCATCAGCATGATCACCGGCGCCTCGAACACCAGGGCCAGGGAGAACGCCACCCCAAAGGCGGCCAGGTTCTCCTTGGGTGCGGGCAACCGGGCCACCACGGCGGCCAGAAACGGGCCCTCCACGCTCATCATGACCCAGGTGGCGGCGAGCGGGGCCCAGAAGGCCGCGATGCGTCGAGCGGTGAGATCCTGCTGGGGGTTGGGTGTCATGGGCTCCTCGCGGGGGCGCGAGGCTAGCAGGTCCCCGCACCGGGAACAAGCGCGCGGCCGGCCCGTTGTGGTGGGGCCTCGCCGGTGGGGGCGGCCCCCTGGTTGAAGGCCGCCTTCAGGGCGCGCATCCCGGGACCGGTTGTGCGGGAAGCCTCCTCAGGCCCCTGCGGGGCCGTACAACGGGAAGGTAACTTTTGTTGGTCCGGAGCCTTCACGCCGGAGGCATGGGGTCTGCTTCCGGCCGCGCGCGGAGCCGGGCATGAGATTCGCCGCGCAGGCACGGGGCACCGGCGGTGGTTTCATGACCGCTCGGTGGGGTACGAACGAACTCACGGTACGAGCGTTGGAGGCGCTGCGCGGCGAGCTAAGGGGCCGCACGCGGCGCTCCAGCAGGCCCCATGCCCCCCGGACCGTGAGGTGGAGGCGAAGAGGCATGAAGGTTCCTAGAACATACGGGAATCCGGGAGGTTTTCAAGCCTCCTAGCGTCCCAGCCTCCTAGCGTCCTAGCAGAAGTTACCCCTTGTTGGCGGGCTCCGTGTGTCGGCAGGTTTCCACGGGCAGGCCGCTGCCGCACGGGCAGGGTGTGGTGGCGGGCAGCCTCCGGCGGCTCTGGAAGTCCACCGGGATCAGGGCGGCCGGCACGGTTGGAGCGGCCGGGGAGGCCATGGGGAGGTCGTCCTCGGGGGGCCAGGTGTCGGCCGCGTCGAGCAGCCGACGGATCACCCTGTACCGCCGGGCCATGGTGTCCACCGACACGCCCCAGTGCCGGGCTACCTCCCGGCGGCGGACCAAATGCCCCAGCATCCGGTGGCAGGCCCAGGCGAGCGCGGCGGCCCACCCGTCGTCCAACCGGCGGGGTCGGTTGCCGGCCGCGGCCACCTCGGCCCACACCCCCTCCACCAGGAGGACCTCCAGGTGGCTCGCCCCGTGTCCACGGAGCCAGGTGCGCAGCCGCCGGAGCACCTGCCTCTCCTCGGGGGTCAACCCCCTCCTCTGGGCCCGGATCTCCGGGAGGAGGGCCCGCACCTGCTGGCGCTCCACGGCCTCGCCGGCCCGACCCTCTCGGACCACCCGGAGGGCCTCCGCCACGTCCGCGTCGTCCGGGGTCAGGGCCATGGCAGCCTCCAGGTGGAACTCGGCCTCCTCCCAGCGGGCCTCGCCGGCCAGGATCAGACCCAGATCCACGTGGCCAGGCGGGTAGTGGGGATGGAGCTCCGTGGCCCGCTCCAACAACTGACGGCCCCGGGCGCGTTCTCCTTGCTGGTACAGCACCCAACCCAGGGCGCACAGGCAGCCCGGGTGGTCCGGCGCCCGGTCCAGCGCGGCCTCCAACTGGGCGCGGGCCTCGTCCCAACGGGAGTCCCGCAGGAGGGCGTCGGCAAGGAGGAGCCGGGCGGCCACATGGTCCGGGTCGATCTCCACCACCTCGTCCAGCAGGGGCACCGCCTCGGCCGGCGCTCCCGTCTCCACCAGGGCCAACCCCCGGTGGAACCCAAGGAAGAACCGGTCCTCCGGGTCCGCTGAGGTCCCCTGGACCTCCCAGATCCGGTCGATCAGGGCGAGCACCGCGGCCCAGTCCTCCTGGACGGCGCGGCGCTCGACCAAACGATACAACAAGCGGACGTCGGGCATCCCAACCTCTCGAGGGGGGCGAGACAAGGCTCCCGGGCTCGGCTCCTTCCCGGGCGGGGCGGACTATAGCAGGGCGTCCGGAGCGATTCCAGGGTATACTCGGGGCCGACCCGGCCCGGGTCTCCACCAGGCCCCATGGCCCCCGGACGGTGATGCTGTGGCGCGAAGGTGTGGTTGTGCTGGGAAGGCTCGGAGCTCAAAGAGGTTCTCAAACCTCCTCGCTCCCTTAGCTTTCCCAGCTTCCCAGCGGACTAGGAGGTGACGCGATGGAACCCAGGACGCACCTGGCGATCCACCCCGATTGGGTGGGTGAGGCGGTGGAGCTGGCAGAAGGCGCGTGTCGGGCCCGGCTCGAGACCCGACCCGAGATGGCCGCGGACGACAGGGGCCTCGTCCACGGGGGGTTTACCTTCGGCCTGGCCGACTATGCCGTCATGATGGCGGTGAACCATCCGAACGTGGTCCTGGGCGCGGCCGAGGTTCGATTCACCGCACCCGTTCGGGTGGGCGAGGTCATGGAGGCCCGTGCCCGGGTGGTGGAGGCCGACGGCAAGAGGCGCAAGGTCCGGGTGGAGGTCGAGGCGGCCGGTCGACGGGTGCTCGAAGGGATCCTGACGGCGTTCGTGCTCGAGCGCCACGTGCTCGAAGGAGACTAAGGGCTTGCGGGAGCTGGTGGGTATCGCCGTGTTCCTGGCCCTGGGCCTCGCGGTCTCCCAGCGCTGGCTCGGCCGGGTGCGGGCCGGACGGTTCGGCCGGTTCTTCTACCTAACCGGAGCGGAGTTCCTGGTGTTGGGCCTGCTGCTGAGCCCCCGGATCACCGGGGTGCTCGACCGGGCCACGCTGCAGGGGCTCGAGCCGTTCGTAGGCCTGGGTTTGGGGTACCTGGGGTTCGTGTTTGGCCTGCAGTTCGAGGCAGCCGGCCTGCGGCAACTCCCGGGCCGCATGTTCGCGGCCAGCGCGGCCCTCAACGGGGTGGTACTGGCGGCGCTGTTCGGCTCCCTGGGGTGGGTGCTGGCCCGCGGGGGCGACCTGCCGGTTCCCCTGACCCTCGCCCTGGCCGCCTCCGGCCTCGGAACCTCCACCGCGTTCCTGTTCCTGGTGGACCGCCATACCTCCCTGGGTCGGAACCCCACGTTCCGGTTCCTGCGGTTCTGCTCGGCCTTCGACGACCTGTGGGGAGTGGTGCTCTTTGGGGTGGCCTTGTGCTGGTTCGTGCCCGGCGGGTGGGTCCGGCTGGCCCAGACCCTGGGATTCGCCCTGGCGTCCTCCGTGATCCTGCTGGGGGCCATGGGGGTGGCTCGCACCCGGGAGGCCGAGCTCCCGGTGCTGGCGGGTACGGTGCTGTTCACGGGGGGGCTGTCGGCATACGCTGGGCTGTCGCCGGTGCTGGTCAACGCGGTGGCGGGGTGCATCGTGGCCAACGCGCATCCCGGGGCCCGAGCGGCTCACGACCGCCTGCTTCGGATCGAGAAGCCCATCTACTTTTTGATGCTCCTGGTGGCCGGGGCCTGGTGGGGGTTGCTGGGCGGAGGGGCGTGGCTGGTCACCGCCGTGTACGTGGCGGCCCGGTTCGTCGGCAAAATCGCAGGAGGCGCCGCCGCCGGCT
>JAADGT010000334.1 GCA_013152215.1 Deltaproteobacteria bacterium | reverse complement strand
CCAGGACTGCGACGGAGCCGACTCGGCCGGCGTAACCAACGGGCCGGGTGCGGACGGGGGCTCTGCCGGGGGGGGAGGGTGTTTCGTGCACCCGCTGCGTTAGCATTCACGCGGCACCAAATAGGCGCGTTTTGTCGGAGGTGGGGCAAGGGTTTCAGGAACCAGATTCCAGCGGACAGGAGACAGGAAAATCACGAAAAGCGGTCTGGTTCCTCGGGCATCCTCCAGGGTCACTGGATGCCCTTCCCTGTCCTCCGTCCTCTGCACTCTGTCCACTGATACGGCCGCGCCCGGCTTTCCGGCAGGCTCGTTGCCCCCGGCCAGGGGCGTGAGAGCGTCGATTTTGTCGTCGGCTTAATCGGACCTTCGGTTCCCGTGGCTTGCGGTTGGTCAGGGCCCAGCAGGACGGCCCCGCCCTAGCCGGCGAGCCGCTGCTCGATCGCTTTCTTGTAGAAGAGGTAGTGGCCCGTGGCGGCCACATCGCCGCAGTGCTCCCTCCGGAACCCCTCGTCCAGGAACAGGCGGGTGATGAACACCTCGTACTCGAGGCCCGAGAGCCGGGCTTCGAGGATTCGGCGCCGGACCTCGGCCAGGGGGTTGGCGTAGTGGGTGCTGTCGATGATCTGCATCCCCCAGGTGATGCGGTAGCCGGGAGGGCCGCCGGCCGGGGAAGCGACCCGCTCGATCACCAGGCCCACCGGGTGGAGCCCCAGGCTGCGGACCCGGCTCAGGTGGTCCTGGGTGGCGGTGAAGGCCCGGCAGGTGCCCTCGAACAGCACGGTGTGGATGCGCAGCACGTCCAGCAGATCCTTCCCGGCCACCACGCTGCGGGGCTGGGCCGCCACGTCGGGGAACACGTTCTCCAGGAAGTGGAGGAGCCGGGCCAGCACATAGGGCTGGGGGTCCGCCGGGCCGGTCCAGTGGCTCAGATTGCCCACCTCGTCTACCACGAACACCCAGTCCCGATCGCCGTCCCGGAGGACGAACAGGTCCAGGAACCCCGGCCGGGACTCCTCCATCAACGTGGCCAGGAGGGCCAGGTCCCCGGCCTGGCGCTCAACCCGGGTCTCCACCCGCTGGTAGGGACCCACCGCCCCGAGGAGCCGGAGGAGGTCCTCCCGGTCGAACGCCATCCGGTGGGTGCAACGGTCCGGGGCGGTTTGGTCGAGCACCGAGATCCCTCCCTCCACGCCACACACGTAGCGGCGCCGGGTCCCCGCCGGGAGATCGGGACCGATCCACTCGACGATCTCCGGCAGCCGTCGGTCCAGGGGCAGGGCGATGCGGTGGCTGCCCAGCTTGGGAGACGGGGCGTGCACCCATAGCCGGCCCGGCGGAGGGGGCTGGGTCAGGAACGACAGCAGGGTGTCCTCCACCAGCCGGGCGTAGGCGCCGGGCCCGGTCCACGATCGGTAGAACACCTCGCCCCAGCTCGTGGCCCACACCACGGCGAACCCGCCCCCCAGCCCCGGCTGGCCGAGCACGGCCAGGTGCTCCGTGCGCGGCGGGCGCAGGAGGGTGGGGGCGTCGGGGCTGTGGCCCCGGACCTGGCCGAGCATCCGCGAGAGGAGCCGGGCGATCGGCTCGAGGTCGGCACCGGACACCCGGCGCTCGGTGTCCCAACACCCCAGCTGGCTGCGGGGGCCGAGGATGCCGTTGTGGGCGGCCCACACCAGCGGCTCGAGCGGATCCTCCGCCTCCCGGAGCAGGTCGTTGGCCTTGTGCTCCACGTTCGAGGGGCTCACGTGCCCCCGGTAGAGGCGCCAGGGCGCGTCACCGCCGGGCAGGGTCTCGCGGTACAGGGTCAGGTGCGGCTCCCCCACCCCCGGCGTGACGAACCGGAGGGTCTCGACCTTGTGGGGGGCCTTGCGGTAGCGGATCTGAAGCTTCCTGCCCAGCACGGTCAGGTCCCGGGCCGTGATCCGCTGGGTCTCTCCGGCGTGGTCCAGCCGGGCACGGATGCGTTGGTAGGTGCGCAGAAAGTACCGGTCGAGCTCCTCGGCGAGCTCGCGAACCCGCTCAAACTTCCAGCGCCGGAAGTCGTTGAGGTGTCGGATCCTGCGGGGACCCCACCCCCACTCCCGGGTGTACCGGGCCATCACCCCCAGGTCGCCGGGGTCCTCGAGACAGGCCTCGATCCGGTCGGGATCCACGTGGACCCCTGTCTTCAGGTAGAAGCACCGGGCCAGCAGATCCTCGGTGGCCGGATCTCCCCGGCTGCGGTAGTGTTCCACCACCGCCTCGAACAGCACGCAGTACGGGTCGGGGGTCTCCCCTGTGTGGACGCGGCGCTTCACCTCCTCGCACAGGGGGGGTGGGGGCACGTCGGAGCACAGGGTCTTTTCCAGGAGCCCCAGCTTGAGGGCCGACTTGAAAGGGGCCTTCTCTCCCTTCGCGATCTGCCACACTGCGGCGCCGAACAGCTCCCCCACCGGTACCGTGGCCACGGGGCCCAGGTCCACATAGCTGTCGGTGACCAGGGTGGGGTCTGCGAGGAGCCGCTCCAGGTGCTCCGAATAGGCGGGGGGCGAGAGGCCGTGGGGGAGCACCCACCATACCGGGATCTTCCCTCCCAGCAGGATGTGGGTGCGGTAGAACTCCTCCTTGAGAAGGGCGCCCATGGCGGAGCCGCAGCCCTCCAGGTCGGTCTGGCCGAAGTCGTTCACCCGGATGTCGGCGGTGGACTGGAGGAAGAGATGAAACTCCACGTCCGCGTGACGGTTCAGCCACTGCTCCACGGCCCGGACCTTGGCGCCGTACGCATCCACCGCGGCATCAGAGAGATGGGGGCTGTGGCAGACCCACACGTCCAGGTCCGACTCGCCCGTGAACCCGATCGAGCCGGCGCTTCCCATTACGGCGACCAGGTCCACCGCGGGCCGGTAGAATGCGGAGCGCTTGATCCGGGCTTCGGGAAACAGGCGGTGGGCCAGCCGGATCGCCTCGTTGGAGGGGGCGTAGTCGGCGATGCCCACGGGACAGGCCGGATCGTCGACAAAGCCCGGCAGCCCGGGCCGGTTGACATGGAGGAGCAGGGGAAGCATCTGAAGGGCTTCCTGCGTCTTCCGGCTCGCCTGGGCGCGCAGGCGCATGAACCGACGGCGCAGGTGGGCCCGGGCCCGCTCCTCCCGAAACGCGGCCTCTTGGGCCAAAGCCGTGGGGGTGTAAGCCCGGGCGCGGCTTTCGCGTCTAAATAGTTGGTCGAGCAGTCTCGCCACGGTGCGTCTCCGCCGGTCGCTGCATCTAACCCTGATCGGCCCGGTCGCCGAAAAGGATGAGGGGACGAAGGGAGAGGAACCATGCGGATCCGGGGGCTCGTGCTGGCGGTGGTGGGCTTGTGGGTATGCGGCGCCATGGCCATGGGGCGGGCGCCGGCCCCGCCCGAGGAGGCGACGTCGTTGGACCTGATCGCGCGGGCCGTGAACGCGGGGGAGATCGACCCGGACACGGCCACCCTGTACCGGGTGTTCGCCGTGGTGGGGGACGAGCGGCTCCCCCAGCGGTTCCGGGGCGACGTTCCCATCCGCGACGGGACCCCCGTGCTGCGGGAGGCCCGCAGCCGGTTTCCTCGGCTTCGGCCCGACGTGCAGGAAGCCCTGCGCCCCTACCTGTTCCCAAAGGAGAAACGATGAACGTGCCATGGCGGCGGATGGGGGCCGTTGGGGCCCTGCTCCTGACCCTCGGGCCGCCAGCCTGGGCCGGCTCGGCCCCGGCGGCGGATTTCGAGACCCGGCTCCAGGGCATGGAGGCCCGGGGCGAGGTGAGCGGGGGGCAGGCGGAGCTGTATCGGCTGTACGCGGTGCGGGCGCCGGAGCGCCTGC
>JAADGT010000285.1 GCA_013152215.1 Deltaproteobacteria bacterium | reverse complement strand
CAGGGCCCCGCCCGCCGCCTCGGGCTCTCCGGCCTCGGCCAGGGCCCGGCCCTGCTCGTACAGGGCCTCCGCGCGCTCGGCCGGGTCTTCAGCCAGCTCCGCCACCCGGCCCCAGAAGAAGGCCCGGTCCTCGGGGGCGGACGCCGCGGCCGCGCCGGCCCGGGCGAGGCTCTGCAGCGCCTCTCGATCGCGGGCAACGGCGGGGTCCGCAAGGGCCTGGCGAGCGAAGGTCTCCACCGCCTTCCGGCCTCCCGCCTCTCGGGCGGCCTTCACCAGACCCAGCCAGGCAGCGGCCCGCCGGGAGTCGTCCCGGGGGGCTGCAGACAGGAACGCCCGGTAGTGGGCCTGGGCTTCTTCCCACCGACCCAAAGCGGCCGAGGATCGGGCCGCCAGGAGCCGGGCGTCGGCCGCACGGTCCCCACCCGTTTTCAGATACCGGCCGAGGTGGGTCAGGGCCTCCTCGTGCCGGCCCTCGCGTTCGGCGAGCCACCCCAGCCAGTACTCGGCCTCGGGCCGGCCCAGCCGGGCGAGATCCTCCAGCGCGGCCCGGGCCCCCTCGGGGTTTCCCCGGGCCAGCTCCGCCCGGAACAGCAGGTCCAGGATCTCGGCCCGGTCAGGGCTCGAGGGCTCGGCCTCCAGGTAGGCGCGCAGCTCCTTGGCGGCCAGGTCGTGGAAGCCGTCCCGATAGGCCTTGAGCCCCACCTCCAGGTGCTCGCGGGAGCCGGCGAAAGCGCCACCCCACGCCCAAACGACCAGGGCCGCGATGAGCGCGACCCTCCCGAGCGCGCGGCCGCCCTGGAGACAGCACCGGAGGACCTTGTCGCCGTACCTGCTACCGTCGGGCGAAGCCACCAACACGCCGAACGCCGGGAACCCCAAAAACCGCCCGATCCAACCCTTTCTCGTCACCGACCCTCGGCCTCCTGGAGCACCACGAACCGGTTCCCGATGCCCTTGCGGATCCCCTCGGGGAGGTCCTCCCACCGCACCACGTCCACCTGGATCGGGAGATCCGACTCGGAAAAGGCGTCCCGCAGGGCTTCGAGATCCTCGTCGGGAGCAGGCCCCACCACCGCGAGATCGAGGTCTGAGAACCTCCGGGCAAAGCCCTCCACCCGGGACCCGAACACCCGGACCTCCCGTCCGGGCAGGTGGCGGGCCACCAGCCGCCGTACCTCCTCGATCTCTGCGGCGGGCAGGTCAATCATTGGCCTGCTCCAGCCGGGCCAGAAGCGCCCGAGCGTCCTCCAGGAACGACCGAGCCACCGCGTATACCCGGGCCGCCTCGTCCTCGTTGTAGGTGTGGGACGTGAGATTCCGGGCCTCGGCGTACCGGAACCACGGTATCGGGTCGTCGATCAGGCCCCACCTCGCGGCCATGCGGAACAGATCCTTGCGGGTTCGGGGCCGGGCGGCCTCCTCGCTCTCGGCGTTGTGTCGCAACCACCTCTGCATGAACTTCCAGCAGAGCTCAAAGGTGAACTCGAAGTGCTGGATCGCTCCCGCCCGCAGGGCGTTTCGCGTAACGGGGTCGAGCCCTGAGGTCACGGCCTCGTCTTCGCACCGGTCGAGCACATCCCCCAGGGCCGTCACCGCCTTGCGCAGACTCGACAGATCCAGCGCCACGTGTTGGCTCCCTTCTATGTAACTTCGGTCGTTGGTCGTCAGTCGTTGGCCGTCGGTCGGGGGCCTTCGGCCCGCTGGGCGGCTAGGCGGCCAGGCGGCTCCTGAGCCCCGCCGCCAAGACCTCGGGGGCATGGGGCCTGCTGGAGCGCCGCGTGCGGCTCCTTAGCTCGCCGCGCAGCGCCTCCAACGCTCGTACCCGTGAGTTCGTTCGTGCCCCACCGAACGGTCATGAAACCACCGCCGGTGCCCGTGCCTGCGCGGCGAATCTCAACGCCCGGCTTCGCACGCGGCCGGAAGCAGGCCCCATGCCCCGCCGCCTCCAATGCCCCAGGATCACTGAACGTTACCTTTTCCCGTTGTACGGCCCCTCAGGGGCCTGGAGGGGCTTCCCAGTAACTTCGGTCGTTGGTCGTCGGTCTGGGCCTTCGGCCCGCTGGAAGGCTGGAAAGCTGGAAGGCCTGAAAACCTCCGTGATCTCCAAGCGTTCCAAGCATGACCACGCCTCTTTGGCGTCACCTCACTGTCTCGGGGGGCATGGGTTTCAGGAACCAGATTTTCAGTGGACAGAGGACAGCAACATCCCGAAAAACAGGCTGGTTTCTCGGAGATATCCTATAGGGTCATCCGATAGCCTTCCCTTGTCCTCCGTCTACTGAATTCTGTCCACTGGCACGGCCGCGCCCGGCACTCCACCACATCCCTTGCCCGCCGAGCAGAGAGCCATAGTGCCTGTTTATCCGCCGGGTCAATAGTTAACAAAGGGGCGGGGCGTCACGCCCCGCCCCTTTGGCAGGTCAACCTTTCGAGCCCTGGGACGGCGGCTCGAACCGGAACAGCTCCGCCGTCTCCTTCAAACCGGCCTGCACGGTCTTGAGCCAGTCGGCCTGGCCCTTGGTGCAGCAATCCATCCACTCCTTCCAGAACTTCTGGCCCTCCTTCTGGGCCTCGGTCATCTGTCCCATCCACAGATTCATCATGCGCTCGTACTGGTTCTGGCAGAGATTGACCGATTCGATCCACCGGTCCATCTGCTGGGCCCAGAGATTGGCCGTTCGGTCCAACAACGTCTCGCGTGCGGGCATGGCTCTCACCTCCTCGTACCGTGGGTTTCGTCTCGGCACCGAGTCTAGTGATGCTGCACTGCAACGTCAATGACCGAAGGGATAGATCTGGTGACCGATGGGATACACGACTCTTGCCACAAAATCGTTATGTTAGGTCCAGCCGACGAAATGCGGCTATGCAGCATGCCGGCGGGTTCCCCCTGCCGGCACGCCGAGAAGCACCAGGCCCCCTGCCACCACCAGCCCGGTCACGGCCAGCACCCCGTTGCGAGGATCCCCGCTCCACAGCCCCACCGCGCCCATGAGCACCGGCCCCAGCACGGCGGCGAACTTGCCCATCAGGTTGTAGAACCCGAAGAACTCGGCGCTCCGGCCCGCGGGCACCAGCCGCGAGAACAATGAGCGGCTCAGGGCCTGCACCCCGCCCTGCACCAACCCCACCACCACGGCCAGCGTATAGAACTCCCCCACGGAGTCCATGCCGCGGGCCCACACGGTCACTCCGGCGTACACCGCAAGTCCCGCCAGGATGGCCGCCCGAGGCCCCACGCGTTCCCCCAGCCGTCCGTAGACCAGGGCGGCCGGGAATCCCACGAACTGGGTGACCAGCAGGGCCTTCATCAGGTCTGCAGCCCCCAGGCCCAACGCCATCCCGTAGTCCACGGCCATCCGGACTACGGTGTCCACCCCGTCCATGTACAGCCAGTACGCGATCAGGAACCGGACGGCCGGACCGTGGGCCCGCAACCTGCCGAGCGTGTCGGCGATCCGTCGGACACCCTCCGAGAGGGCCAGCCGGGTGCCGGCCGCACCGCGGGGCACCCACCGCACCAGGGGTACCGTGAACACCGCCCACCACGCCGCCACCGACAGAAACGACGCCCTCACCGCCGCGTCCGTGTCCGGCAGGCCGAACCGCGCGGGATCGAGCACCACCGCCAGCGTTCCCAGGAACGCAAGGCCGCCGCCCAGGTACCCCAAAGCATATCCCAGGGCCGACACGCGGTCCCGACGCTCCTCCGGGGCCACCTCCATCAGGAGCGCGTCGTAGAACACGTTCGCCCCCATGAACCCCACCGTGGCCCCTCCGTACAGGAGGGCGGCGGCGATCCACCCCCCGCCCGGCACCAAGGCCAGCAACCCGGTGCCGC
>JAADGT010000235.1 GCA_013152215.1 Deltaproteobacteria bacterium | reverse complement strand
CCCACCCCCACCGAGGCCCCCACCAGGTCCGCTACCCAGTCGAGCCAGCTGGGCTGGCGGCGGGGCACGAACCACTGGTGCACCTCGTCGGTCGCGCCGAACGCGGCCGCGGCCAGGAACCCCCAGACCAGCCCGCGTCGACCCCGCACCCCCAACGCCCGGGCCCACAGGTACCCCATGGGCACGTACTCCAGAGCGTGCAGGGGCTTGTCTCCCAGCACCCACAGGAACCGGGGCAGGGGGGGGCGCGACGAGTTGGACAGACCGAACACCACGGCCATGTACAGGACCGGCGGACCGAACCGCCAAAGCAGCGAACGAACCCGGGCGGGCATGATCTCCTCGGATACGGAACCGGGGCCCCAAACGACCACCGGCTTGCAGGGTACGCATGGCCAACCCTAGAATGCAACCGGTCGGCCGCCCCCGCGGCCCATCAACCCCTTGCCGGAATTTCGTGCCCTTGCGAACACACCGATCCCCCCTGGACCCACAACTCCTCGAAACCCTTCGGTTCGCCGCCAACTCGGGGGCCTGGTTGGTGGGCGGGGCGCCTGCCCCCTCCCGGCCCGCCCCGTCGGGCCTGGAGGCGATCCGGCGGGAGGTGGGGGAGTGCCGCCGGTGCCGACTATGGGAGACCCGTACCCGGATCGTGTTCGGGGTGGGGGACGAGCGGGCCCGAGTCGTGTTCGTGGGGGAGGCCCCGGGGTTCCAAGAGGACCTGAGGGGCGAGCCGTTCGTCGGACGGGCCGGCCAGCTCCTGGACCGGATGCTCGCGGCCCTGGGCCTGGATCGGGGGCGGGTGTACATCGCCAACGTGCTCAAGTGCCGGCCCCCGGACAACCGCGACCCCCTGTCAGACGAAGTGGAGACGTGCATGGCGTTTCTCTGGGCCCAGATCGAGGCGATCCGGCCCCGGGTGATCTGCGCCCTCGGGGCCCACTCGGCCCGGGCCTTGCTGGGAGTTAGGGGCTCGATCTCGGGGCTGCGGGGCAAGGCTCAGCCCGTGGGGCCGTGGACCGTGGTGCCCACCTACCATCCGGCGTTCCTGCTGCGCCAGCCGAGGTTCAAGCGCCAAGCGTGGGAGGATCTGAAGACCGTGGCACGGCTCCTGGCGGAGTGACCCGTCCCGGACGCTCGGGTTTGACGAACCGGCCGAACCGGGTATGGTGTCCGGAAGCCGTGGTGCCGAGGTGCGTTCAAACCGAGAGTTCTCGTGGGGCGGGGCATCCGGCCGGGCGCGAAGCCGGGCGTCGAGATTCGCCGCGCAGGCACGAAACCGAAGAGCTGGTTTCATGGCAACTTGGAATCCGAACCATTTCGCGGTCCGAGCGTCAGAGGCGCTGCGCGGCGGGCTGAGGAGCCGCACCCGGCTCTCCGGGTAGGTCCCTTGCCCCTCTGCTCAGGGGTCCAATGGCTTTGAATGCAACTTGGTATGAGCGCGGGGTTCGGCAGAGAGGAGAAACCGATGGACTGGCAAGACGACATGGGCAACCCCAAGAGCCCCGGAGAGATCGTCGCGGAGCTGCGGGAGCGGTTCGGGGGATGGTTCGGGGGAGGGCTGGCCACGGTGGCCGCCGCCGTGGTGCTGCTGGGATGGGCGGCCACCGGGTTCTACATCGTGAACCCTGACGAGGTGGGCGTGGTGAAGCGGTTCGGCCGGTTCTCCTACACGGTGGGGCCGGGCCCCCATTGGCACCTGCCGTACCCCATCGAGTCGGTGCTTCGGCCCAAGGTCACCAAGGTGCGTAGAGTGGAGGTGGGGTTCCGGACCGTCGCGGTGGGCCCCCCGGCCCGGTACCAGAAGGTGCCGGCCGAGGCGCTCATGCTCACCGGGGACGAGAACATCGTGTCCACCGAGTTCATCGTGCAGTACCGGGTGCGCGATCCCGTGGAGTTCCTGTTCAACGTGCGCGATCCCGAGGGAGCGGTGCGAGACGCGGCCGAGGCGACCATGCGGGAGGTGGTGGGCCGTCATACGGTGGACGACGTGCTCACCGAGCAGAAGGACAAGATCCAGCTGGAGGCCCGCGACACCCTCCAGAGGATCCTGGACTCCTACAAGACCGGCGTGTCCGTGGAGTACGTGAAGCTCCAGGACGTGTACCCGCCGTCCCAGGTGATCGACGCGTTCCGGGATGTGGCCAGCGCCCGGGAGGATCGGGAACGGCTCCGCAACGAGGCCGAGGCCTACGCCAACGACGTGCTGCCCAAGGCCCGGGGCGAGGCCAAGAAGATCGTCAACGAGGCCCAGGCCTACCGGGAGACCCAGATCAAGCGGGCCCAAGGGGACGCGGCCCGCTTCCTGGCCCTGCTGAAGGAGTACCGTCGGGCGCGGGAGGTGACTCGGAAGCGGTTGTACCTGGACGCCATGCGCGACATCCTGGCCAACGCCAAGCTGGTGCTGCTGGAGCCCCAGGGCGCCTCCGGGGTGCTGCCCCTGCTGCCCCTGAGCCCCCTCGACACCGGGGAGAAGAACTGAGATGGGACGCATTCTTCGAATTCTCGGAATCCTGTTCGCGCTCGGTGCGCTCGCCTGGGGCACCGTGCTGTTCACCGTGGACCAGACCGAGGTGGCCATCGTGCTCCGGCTCGGAAAGCCGGTGGGCGGGCCCCGGAGCCCGGGGCTGCACGTACGCATCCCGCTGGTGGAGAGCGTGGTGGTGTATGACGCCCGCCAGCTGGAGTACGACGCCGAGGCCCGGGAGGTGATCAGCAAGGACAAGAAGAACCTCAAGGTGGACAACTACGCCCGCTGGCAGATCGTGGACCCGCTCAAGTTCTACCAGACCGTACGGGACGAGCGCGGAGCCCAGTCCCGGCTGGACGACATCATCTACTCCCAGGTCCGGGAGCAGCTGGGCAAGTACACCCTGCTCGAGATCGTGGCCGAGAAGCGCTCCGAGATCATGGCCGAGGTGACCGAGCGCACCCGGGAGGCGGCCGCCGAGTTCGGCATCGCCGTGGTCGACGTCCGGATCAAGCGGGCGGATCTGCCCCCGGCCAACGAGAAGGCGGTGTACGCCCGGATGCAGGCTGAGCGCAAACGCCAGGCCCACCGGTACCGGGCCGAGGGGGAGGAGGCGGCGCGGGAGGTGCGCTCCCAGGCCGACAAGGAGAAGGCGATCCTGCTGGCCGAGGCGTACCGGAAGGCCCAGGAGATCCGGGGGGAGGGAGACGCCGAGGCCACCCGGATCTTCGCCGAGGCGTTCGGCCAGGATCCGGAGTTCTACGACTTCATGCGCAGCCTCGAGATCTACCGGGAGGGCATCAAGAAGGGCGACGTGCTCCTCCTGTCCCCCACGAGCCAGCTGTTTCGATACCTGGCGCCGGTGGGCTCGGGGCCGTGAGGATCGGGGACTTCACCTACGAACTGCCCCCCGACCGTATCGCCCAGTTTCCGGTGGAGCCGCGGGACGCCTCCCGCCTGCTGGTGGTGCGGCCGGCGGGGGCGTTCGAGGACACGGGGTTCCGGGACCTGCCCCGCCTCCTGGAACCGGGGGACCTGCTGGTGGTGAACGACACCCGGGTGCTGCCGGCCCGCCTGTTGGGGCGCAAGCCCACGGGCGGTCGGGTCGAGGTGCTGCTGCTGACCCGGCTGGCCCCCGGGGAGTGGGAGGCCCTGGTCCGGGCGTCCAAGCCGGTTCGAGCCGGGATGCGGATCGCGGTGGCGGACGGGGGGGTGCGGGTTCTCGAACCGCTGGGGGACGGGCGCTACCGGGTTCGGATCGAGGCGCCCGAAGGGGTCGAGACGTGGCTGGAGCGGGTGGGACGGATGCCTCTGCCCCCCTACATCCGGCGGGAGGCTCCGGACGGGCGGGATCGCTCGTGGTACCAGACCCTGTTCGCCC